>JAIRLK010000288.1 GCA_031259515.1 Treponema sp.
TTCGCCATGACCGACGAGGAAAAACAAATCATTGACAAAAAAATAGATCGTTTCAGGAAGAGCGCGGAGCATCTTACCGACCTCATCTTCACTTTCACCAAAGAAGGCGCCGCCATCAAAGCCGAAGCGGTCATCAACTTTAAGGGCGGCCCGCGCGGCCACCTCGACGAACTCGACTACGACCTCAGAACGGCAACCGACAAACTCGTGGACAAGGTGCAGATCAAGATCACCAAAGAAAAGGAAAAGCACGCCCCCAGGAGGGCCTGACCCGTTCTGCGGACAGCAACCGAAGTATCCTTGTCTACAGAGTCTCTTCCATATGAACCGGAGACGTGCATCAGCGCGCGGCCAACAGTTTTGGGGCAGACTCTGTGGACTTTATTATCATAGCCGGGCAGCTTCTATAAGGCAGTATACAGGGGATAGAGAGAGGGCAAATTCATGCGCAAGAACCTTGCCGGGGTGTTTTTGGGAATATTTAACCCCTAACTCCGCCAAAAATACCCCGTCTATTTATCGAAAAACTATGAAAATGCCATATATTTGACATGGAAAGGCATATTTTGCTTGACATAACGCGATTATCCGATGTACAATAAGACTGCCTATATAGGCAGTTGTTCAGAAACTGAAGTTTCTACACAACTCTAGTCTTGAATGGACAAAATCCGTTTACCAGGTGAAGATACGCGGCGAATGGCATCTAAGCGAAACTACGGCAAAGCTCCGAAAGCTCTTTGAGAAATTAAATATAGACTACCTATTTTAAGCGGAGTTAGGGATCAAGAGGAGGGCATTTCTTATCAGTTCCAATCCTGTTTATGAATCCCACTGGTTCTCAAGTAAAGAAGACTGTAACCTCATAGCTCATATCCTTCACTAGGGATTTTGAATTTTTTTGAAATTTCTTGACGGGCTGCCTTGACAAACAGGAATTTAAGATTTAATATTTAGAATATTGAATATTAAAAAGACGAGGGGAAGAATACTATGGATTTGAATGGACGCCTGGACATTCTGCTTTCAAGCAGAACCATATCCCCCGAAGTTGATGCGACGGTTCGTCGGGTAATAGAGCGGATGGCTGATCCTTGGGGGCTCACCCTTACCGAGGAGAATGGCAGCCGCTTGGTAACTCACCTTGCCATGGCCCTGATGCGGATATCCCGGGGAGAAATTGTGGAGTCTATGGACCGTGAATCTCTGGAAGAATTTAAAGCATCTGTCAGTTTTCCTCAAGCGATGGTAATTGCCAGCGATATTATTTCTTTTGCCAAACTCACGATTCCGGAATCCGAACGGGAATACCTGGATGCGAATATCTGCCTTATACTGGAGGCAGAGGACAAATGAAGGAGCCTTCCGCTTATCGGTGTATGCTGGCAAGACAGGAGATCGGCAGATCCGTGGTTGCCCTTCGAGATGTAAAAGATCAGATCGAAGGGGCCCTTCCGTTCGGGGTCAAGAATACTCGTTCTATACCTGACACCATGATTACCCGGCTTGAGGATTCCCTCTTGTATGTATGGCTCACCTTGGACAAGATGTCCGACAAGGGCCGGAGCATTGATACGGACATCCACAATCCCATCACCTATCGCCTGATGACCGGTTCGACCTCGGGGGGGCCGGTAAACATCCTGAAAGGTATTATCGAACTTGCTTTGGGAACCGACGGAGGGGGCTCGGTACTGGGGCCTGCGGCGGCTACAAACCTTGTGGGGCTTATCGGCGCCGGGGTAGACGCTTGCCGGGTGGATGCCCCTTCTGTTTCTACCGACGATTTGAATTTTGTGCCTTCCATCGGCGCTGTCGGTAAATCTGTGGGACAGACTGCGGCGTTCCTTTCTATGGCTTGCGGGATCGATCTCAAGGCCGAGGAGGACCTGCCCGCTCGAATAAAAATCGCCCTCCCCCGGCGGGGAGACATCCTGCTTCCCGACGGCGCGGATATGCGGTCAAAACTTGACCCTTTCATAGACCGTCTTAGGAAGAAATTTCAGGGCTTTCCCTTTTTGAACTTTGAATTGCAGGATTATGACGTTTCGGGCGCAGGTGAACGGATCGCTGCCATACAGATCCTCACACAAGCGTTTGATGCGGGGTTTGACCTCCTCGTAAGCGTCGAAGGTCCCGTGGATCTGTACGGCTACGATGAGACGATACTCCGTTCTTTTGGGGGGGGCGCCGGAACGCTCCTCACGGGCAATGGCGGTAAGTATTTTATCAAAGCGGCAAATATGGCCGGATCCTCGGCGGTTGCGGTCCCGACTAATGAGGCCGCCACTACGATTCTGGTGTGCGGAAAGCCCGGGCTTGAAGGCGCTCGGGCCGCAGTAGCCATGGCCGGGGCCCTCGAATCAGTCATTAAACCGGCGCCTCTTTTTAAGCGTTATTTTCTGGATCAGAAAAAGAAAAATGATTTTCGGGCCGGAGCCCGCAAGGAGGAACTTAATGATAAGGATTGTGATTGGCGGACAGGTCGAACGGGACACTATCGCAAAACTGGTAAAAGAACTGGGAGGAGATAAGGTCGAAGTTTCTATAAAAAACGATATTGACGCAGCCATGGCTGTAAAAACCAAAACCGCGGATTATTATCTGGGAGCTTGTGAAACCGGCGGCGGCGGCGCATTGGCTATGGCTATTGCCCTTTTGGGCATGGATGCCTGTGCGACATTGTCAATGCCGGGTAATATACGCAGTGACCGTGATATCCGTAGCGAGGTAAGCAGCGGCAAAAGAGCGTTTGGCTTTACCGCTCAGCATAAGAATCAAGTAGTGCCCGTCATAATTGACGAACTCTTGAAATAAATTTTAAGGGGTGTTTTAAAATGTCAGCGTTACAACTGATTCTTGCCGCCAGTCTTGGCGGTCTGGCTGCCGTTCTGGCAAATCGCGGGGTGGCAGTGTTTAACGATGCGCTCAGGCCCATCATGCCTGAGTACATGGAAGGCCGGATGGATAAGAAATCCCTGGCCGCCACCAGTTTTGCCCTGTGTTTTGGCTTGGTTATCGGATTCGGCATTCCCTTCTCTTTGACCACTAAGACGATGCTGTTGGTACACAGTATCCTCTTGGGAACCGATGTCATCGGGACATGGAGTCCCAGGTCAAAAACCGGCATTATTGTCTCGGCTGTTATAGGAGCGCTTTACGGCATCGGCCTGGTGATTGGGCTCCAGGCCGTAGTAGATCTCTTTAAACTTTTTCCGGTGGACTTCCTTTCCAATTTGGGCAAGGTCGGGGATCCCATCGTGGCGGCCTTTGCGGTGTTCCCCGCTGTCGTGGTGGCCTATCAATACGGCATGGTCAAAGGCGGCATCACGCTTGGCATTACCCTGGTAGTTATGCAGATTATCAGGGTCTACGGCAGGATCCCTATACAAGATGCCACCATTGCCCTGAGCGCCGAAGGCATGGGGCTTCTGGTCGGTATGATCATCCTTATCGGTTTGGCGATAATCCAAAAACCCGAAGAAAAGACCGATTCCACCGCTCAGGTGGCGGCGCTGTTCTCGGATCGAATCCAGAGAATACAAAAAAATATCATCATTCTGGCAGTCATGGGCGGCCTCGTAGCGGCCTCAACCAGCGCCGGTATTCTTGCCGGGGATCCCGTGTCCCTTCAGCTCCTTGCGGAAGGCAAAAGATTTGAAGCCGCCATAGCGGCATTTGCCCGTGGTATAGGCTTTATTCCTCTGGTAGCCACTACAGCCATTGCTACCGGCGTCTACGGTCCTGTAGGCCTGACCTTCGTTTTTACTGTGGGCATCCTCATTGGGAATCCCTTCCTCGCGTTCCTGGCAGGCGCCGTAACTATTGCCCTTGAAGTCCTCCTCATTACGATTATCGCCAAAGGCCTTGATCGTTTCCCCGGCATCAGGGACTGCGGAAACCAGATCCGTACCGTCATGAGCCGGGTACTGGAAGTAAGCCTGCTGGTGGGCGCCATGATCGCCGCCAATGCCATGGCCCCAGTGATCGGGTTTCTCTTTGTCACCGGCATCTATTTGATTAATCTGAAAGCCAAGAAACCGCTGGTGAATATGGCAGTAGGCCCTGTGTCCGTCATTTTTCTCGGTATCCTGCTTAACATACTTCATATCCTTCAACTCTTCCCTATAGCAGCAAAATAATGCACGGAAAATGATGGAGGGGCGTATTGTTCAATTGCGGCAGAGGAAAAGGTGAAAATTAAAGAAGAATTGTTAAACAAAAACGGCTTGGCGGTAATGAAGATGGCGAACGAACTCAGCGGCTTTAGACCGGGGGATCGTTTTCCAAGGGTTTCTCTTTTGGCGGAACGCAACAATCTTTCGGTGGGTACCACCCAATACGCTTTGACCTATCTCAAGGAAAAACGGGTGGTATTCCTGGTTTCACGGGGGCATCTGGGGACGTTTGTCAAAGCGGTAGATTATGAACGGCTTCGGGAATACGCCGGTACTGCCGATAAGGCCTGCGTAATGCCCCTGCCCTATTCTCTGCGCTATGAAGGGTTGGCTTCGGCGTTCAGTACCCTGGGAAACAGGAGGGATAAATTTTACGTAAGCTTTATGAACGGGTCAGGGCGGCGGGTACAGGCGCTGTTGAAGGGCCGGTATGACTGTGCGCTCCTTTCAAAAGCCGCCGCCGATGCGTTCATTCAAGAAGGATTTCCGCTGGAAATTGCCCTGAGTTACGGTCCCGGGTCATTCCTCGAAGCCCATGTACTGGTATACCGGACGAAGGGTATCCAGGATATTCGTACATTAGGACTTGATCCTGAATCCCGGGATCAAGTGATCCTTTCAAAACAATTTGTGGAAAAGCGGCCCAATATCAAACTGGTATCCATCTCCTATGCCCGAATCATTAATCATCTTCATTCGGGGAATGTGGATGCCAGCTTTTGGAATATGGATTACTTCAAAGAACATCATTCTTTTCTGCGCTATGAACCCCTGAATGTATCGGCAGACCGCGAAGGCATGTCGGAAGCGGTATTGGTAGTGCGGTTGGGAGATGCGGCTACCGCCGACTATATTATCCGCCGTTTTCCTCAAGAAAAGGTTCTGGAATCCCAGAGAGAGATACTTTCGGGGGAACGGATCCCCGAATATTAGGAATTGAATTATGACCTATATGCATGAACACCTGCGGGTGGATCTTTCAAAGGAAAAGGGCGACAGGGACTGCCTTTTAGACGATTTTGACGCAATTGGGCAGGAATTGATTGGCCTTGCGAAGCGCGGTCTGCGGCGTATCGTGGATGTAAGCTGCCGCGGCATGGGCAGGGATTACGATTATCTGGAACGGATGGAGAGGTTTACGGGCCTTACCATTCTGATCTCCACCGGCTTTTATAAAGAGCCGTTCTTGCCCAAGGAAGCCCTAGAAGCTGATGAAAAGACCCTGACGGCCCTTTTTATCTCGGACATCCGGAACGGCTGTGAAAGCTCCAACCGGAGGGCCGCCCTTATCGGTGAGATAGGGACAAGCCTCGGCGTAATGACCCCCGCCGAAGCAAAAATATTCCGTGCCGCTGCGGGAGCCTGCCGGGAGACCGGGGTTCCCCTTTCTACCCATACCACCTTAGGAACCTTGGGCTTCGAGCAGGTCCGTTTCCTGAAGCAGCTTGGGGTTGATCCCTCCCGGATTATCATCGGCCACCTTGATTTGGCAGACGATTTGGATCTTATTTTTCGGGTGCTGGACGAGGGCGCCTATGTCGAATTCGATACCATCGGTAAAATTACCTATTTAAGCGATGAAAAACGGGCTGCTTTTATACAAGCCTGCTGTAACAAAGGCTATTCACGGCAGATGCTGTTATCCATGGATATTACCAGACTCAGCCATTTGGCGGTAAACGGCGGTCCCGGCTATGCGTATTTGGTCGATTCATTTCTGCCCCGCCTGCGCGTCTTGGGGGTGTCCGAGGAAGCGATTAGCGATATGCTGGAACGCAATCCTGATGTGCTGCTTGGAGTCTAGGCGTATGAAAACTACTCCCCTGCCGTACCTGAGCCTAAAGGAGGCCGCCGCTTTTCAGTTTCGTCTGGTAGACAGTATAACCCGCCATTTTAACGGGGAGGAATTGCTTTCCCAGGGCGGTTTAGGCTTAGCCCCCGGCATAGGCAAACCCCAGGCAACCCGGCGGACGGAAGAAACGCTGGCGGATTTTTTCGAGAGCGAGGACGCAGTGCTGGTACGCGGCGCCGGTACGGGGGCCATACGGTCGGCGCTGACGGCCTGCTTCAAAAACAGAGACCGGCTTCTTGTCCACACCGCGCCGGTTTATCCTACCACCCTTGCTGCCTGTGTGATGATGGGCTTAACGCTGGTAGAGACGGACTTTAACCATGAAACAAATGCCGCCTCATACTACGCCGCTACGGATGTTCAGGGAGCGCTGGTACAGGTTTCACGCCAAAAGCCCGATGATAGTTACGATTACACCCGGCTCATTGCGGGGCTCAAGGCCGCCGCCCCGGAACTGCCGATCATTACCGATGATAATTACGCGGTTATGAAAGTTCAGCGCGTAGGAAGCCAGTGCGGGGCGGACCTTTCATGCTTTTCCCTCTTTAAGCTTCTGGGGCCTGAAGGTATTGGCTGTGTCCTGGGCAAGGGCGCGTTGATTGAACGTATAGCCAAAGCCAATTATTCAGGCGGGGGGCAGGTCCAGGGACATGAAGCTCTCAATGCGTTGCGTTCCCTGGTTTACGCTCCCACGGCCTTGGCGCTTCAGGCCAAGGTATGCGCGGAGGTAGAACTGCGGCTCAAGGCAGGCGAATTACCCCAGGTCCGGAACGCCGTTATTGCCAACGCCCAGTCCAGGATCATCATCGTGGAATTTGAACAGCCTATAGCCAAAAACGTCCTTGCCAAAGCCGCTCTGCTGGGGGCCGCCCCCTATCCGGTAGGTTCCGAATCACGCTACGAGGTTGCACCGCTCTTCTACCGGCTTTCCGGAACCTTTCTGGAAAGCGATCCAACCATGGGAGACCGTATGATACGCATCAACCCCATGCGCGCCGGCGCGGATACTATCATATCAATTCTGCGGCGCGCCCTCGAGGAACGGTAAGGTGTTTCTCCAATTCCTGCGCCAATATAATCCCCGTCTTATCAACTGCGCCGCAGATTTTTTGAAAAAAGGCTTGATCCAGCCCGACAGCTATGTACTGGATCTCGATGCCATTGAAACCAATGCGGATCGGATACTCCGTTCGGCCCGGGAGCATGGGGTCTCGCTGTACTTTATGTCCAAACAGATAGGGCGGAACCCGCTGGTTTCCCGGCGGGTGCTTTCACGCCGGATAGCCGATGAGCCCCTGGGGAGTTTTGCCGGTATGGTCGCGGTTGATTACCGCGAAGCCCTGTCCCTCCACAATGCCGGTCTCACGGTCAGTCATGTGGGACACCTGGTACAGATCCCCGATCGCCTGATAGATCCGGTTCTGGATATGCGGCCCCAGGTTATTACGGTCTATTCTCTCGAAAAGGCCCGGACCTTGGGAGGGCAAGCCAGGGCAAAAGGACTGGTTCAGCCCGTATTGCTCAGGATATGTGATGAAGGGAATAGTACCTATCCGGGGCAGGAAGGAGGCTTTAGCCCCCATGAAGCGGTGGAAGCCGCCGCCGCGATAAACCTTATCGAAGGACTGCGTTTTGCAGGTATTACCTCCTTTCCCTGTTTCTTACAGGAAAAGACCGGAGGCAAAGCGGCCCCTACCCCTAATGCCTATACGCTGGTACAAACGGAGGCCCTTATCCGCAAATGCCTAAATCTGCGGTGCGTCCAGATCAATATGCCCTCATGTACGTCGCCGGAAACTATCCCTCAAATCGCCGGCATGGGGGGGACCCACGGAGAACCGGGTCATAGCCTTACCGGTACCAATCCCGATAATATCCAATCCAGGGACCCCTTGATCCCCGGATTGGTGTATGTTACCGAAGTCTCCCATCATTACCGGGGATTTTCCTCCTGTTACGGGGGCGGTCATTACCGGCGTTCGCATATACGGGAGGCGTTGATCGGATCGGATGATTCTTACGAAACCGCGGAAGTCCTGCCGCCGACCGCGGAAGCCATAGATTATCATTTTAGCCTTCCGGGGATTTTCCCCATAGGGATGCCGGTACTGATGTCCTTCAGGACCCAAATCTTCGTTACTCGCAGTTGCGTGGTTCCCGTGGAAGGCATTTCGGCGGGGATGCCCCGGATAACCGGAATCTGGGATTCCCAGGGACGGCGGCTCTCCCCGGGAGAGATACGATGAAACGCTTTGTCGTCGTGGTACTGGACGGGTATGGTATTGGCGCCATGGCCGACGTGCCCCGTCTGCGTCCCCGTGATACAGGAGCCTCCACCTGCCGGCATATTTTTGAGGCCGTACCGGATCTCCGGCTGCCGGTATTGGAAAAACTGGGGCTCGGCAACGCGCTGCTGGCGGCGGAACAGGAAGACGCCCTGGACCGTCCGCTGCCCCGGGGACTTGCCCTTTCACCTGCCGCGTGTTTCGGTTTTCACCGGCTGGCACATTTTGGGGCCGACACGTTTTGGGGCCACCAGGAATTGATGGGAACGAGGCCGCGGCAGCCTGAACCGGCGCCCTTCTCGGAAAACCTGCCCGCCGTCAGGGCCGCCCTGGAACAAAAGGGCCACAGGGTTCGTTTTTACGCGGGACCGAACCCCGGCCCTTCCGATCCCGGCGTTCTGGTCGTGGACGAGGCGCTTACTATTGGGGATAATTTAGAAACGGATCTGGGCAACAATTACAACGTTACCGCCGTGCTGGATCTGTTGCCCTTTGACAAAGTACGGGTCATCGGTACAATCGTCCGTTCCCTTGTACGGTCCTCCCGGGTTATCGTGTTCGGCGGCAAAAACCGGGGGCTTGGGGATCTGCTTAATGCCTTTGAATCACGGGAAGGCTGTGCGGGTATCAATGCCCCCGCATCGGGGGTGTACCGCGAAGGCTACCAGGTAGTCCACCTGGGCTTCGGCGTCGATCCGGCGAGCCAGGTTCCCCATCGCCTGCAAGAAGCCGGGGTCCAATGCGCCTTCATCGGTAAAGCCGCCGATATTATTGAAAATCCCGGAGGGATCCTCATCCCCGGCATCGATACAGAAGAAGTCTTGCATCGTACCGCTGAGGTCCTCAAATCAATGGATCGGGGTTTTATCTGCGTCAATGTCCAAGAGACTGACCTGGCAGGACACCGGGAAGATCCCGAACTTTATGCTCACCGTCTTATCCTTGCAGATCGGGGTATCGCGGATCTTACCGGACTCTTGGGCCCCGGAGATCTAATGGTAATCACAGGGGATCACGGCAACGATCCCCTCATAGGCCACTCGCAGCATACCAGGGAAAAGACGCCGGTTCTGGTGTATGGGGCCCAGGCGAACCCGGCTTTTATAGGCGGGCGGTCCAGTCTGGCCGATACGGGCGCGACGGCGGCCGATTTTTTCGACGCCGCCCCGCCCCAGTTTGGACTATCCTATCTTAACCGAATAGTATCAATGTAAGGATCAATGAAGGAGGTATAACATGATAGTAAAAGAGTTCGAAATAAAAAATGAAACAGGCCTGCATACCCGGCCTGGAAATGAATTCGTAAAAACCGCTAAAAGTTTTTCCTGTAGTATTTCTGTTACCAAGGGTGAAAAAACCGTAGACGCCAAAAGCCTCCTCAAGCTTATGAAGGCCAATGTGGTAAAGGGGGACAGAATAATCCTGCATTGTGAAGGCGCGGATGAAGAAGCCGCCATGGATGCCCTCTCCTCCTGCCTTGAAAATCTTAAGGAGTAAGCGGTGCGTTTTAACGGTATCGGCGCTTCTGAAGGAATCGCGTTGGGGTTAACCGCCGTTTTTCGGCACACTGAAGAAGAGGCTGCCCCTTCAGATACGGCCCCTTCAACGATAGG
Organism: Treponema sp.; assembly: GCA_031259515.1. Taxonomy (GTDB): domain Bacteria; phylum Spirochaetota; class Spirochaetia; order Treponematales; family Breznakiellaceae; genus JAIRLK01. The sequence continues at coordinate 9,929 of JAIRLK010000288.1, forward strand.
AGGGAGGGGAAATATCGAAACGGAGATGAAGCGTTTTTTCCAGGGACGGGACAGGCTCGTGAGGGAGCTTGAAACCCTTGTCTCCGAAGCGGCGGAAAAGATAGGGGTGGAAGAAGCAGGTATTTTTGAAGGTTACATCGAGATCGTCATGGATGATGAAATCGAAGAATCCGTAAGAGCGGGTATAGCAAACGGTATGGACGCGGTAACGGCGATCAACAAAACCATCTCCGGCATTGCCGAAGAATTTGCCGCTCTGGAAGGATCTTATATGGGGGAACGGACTTCTGATTTGAAGGATTTGGGCAGGCGTCTCTCGAATGCGGTAGACAACCGGGAAGGTCCCGCGCTGCCGGTACTCACCGAGCCCCGTATCCTGGCCGTCGATGAACTCAGCCCCGTAGAAACGGTACGGCTGGATATGTCAAAAGTCCTTGCCATTGCGGCAGATCGGGGCGGGAAGACCGGCCACGCCGCCATACTCGCTCGTTCTCTGGGGATCCCTTGTGTTACCGGGCTCGGGTCTTTTTCAGGATCCGCCGGGGATGGATGGTTTTGTATTGTTGACGGCGACGCGGGAATAGTTGAATTGGATCCCGGCGAAGAGCTTATTCGCCGCTACAAACGCCTTGCCGCAGCGCGTAAGGTTAAACAGGACGCGGTGAAAGCCGCCGCCTTTGAACCGGCAATAACCAAAGATGGTATCACCTTCATGGTGTGCGCCAACCTGGGCTCTCCCGACGAGGCTGAATCGGTTTGTAACGCCGGAGCCGACGGGGTAGGGCTTTTCCGTACCGAATTCCTCTATATGAACAGCCGGAGTCTCCCGTCTGAAGCGGAGCAGTACACGGTTTATACCAAAGCGTTGCGTATGCTCCGGGGAAAGCCCCTTACCGTCAGAACCCTGGACATCGGGGGCGATAAGGATCTGCCCGCGCTGGGGCTTACAAAAGAGGACAACCCCTTCTTGGGCTGCCGGGGAATACGAATATCCCTGGAACGGCCCGACCTTTTTAGACCCCAGATCCGCGCGCTGTTCCGCGCCGCCGCCGAAGGTCCTCTCCATATTATGTTCCCCATGGTAATTTCTGTTACGGAAGTACGGCGGCTTAAAAGGGAGGCCGCCACATGGAAAGCGGAATTGGAGGCCGAGGGGGCCGCCGTTGGGAATGCGCCCATCGGTATCATGATAGAAACTCCGGCGGCGGCCCTCATGGCTCGGGAACTGGCTGCTGAAGCGGACTTCTTCAGCATCGGTACCAATGACCTTACCCAATACACCTTGGCGGTTGACCGGACGAACGAACGCATAGCCGATCTTTACGATCCCTTTAATCCCGCGGTATTGCGGCTTATACAACAAACTTGCAGCGCCGCCATTGAAGCGGGAATCCCTGCTTCAATGTGCGGGGAGTTCGCCTCTCACGAGTTGGCCGTCCCCCTGCTCGCGGGGTTCGGCCTTCGCGAGTTCAGTGTCGCGGCGCCCCGCGTTCCCCTGGTAAAAGCCGCCATCCGCCGCCTGGATTCCCGCTCCTGCCGGGCCTTGGCCCAGCAGGTAATACCCTTAACCTGCGCTGAAGAAGTCAGGGAGGTATTAGCAAAGTGGAAAACCTAAATAGGCCATTGC
>JAIRLK010000302.1 GCA_031259515.1 Treponema sp.
TCCGCCATGATGCTCCGTCCCTTTTACTCGCTTCTGATAAGATTGTCTTTGATGTAGTCGTAATTTATATCCCAGCCCATCCCCTCTCCCTGGGGAACCAGGATGTATCCGTTCTCAAACCGGTCGCAGGGGGAGTTCAGGTAGGGCGGGACGGCCCAGTCCAGGAAGGGGTGGATAAGGCCGTACTCGTAATACTCGCCGGGAATGGACATGGCGGCAATCAGATGGATATTGCAGGGGCCTGGGGAATGGATCTCCAGGGGAATCCCGAAGGCCTCGCAGAGGTGGGCCGTCTTGAGGGTGGGGCTCAGCCCGCCCACGTCAAAGGCCCCGGTACGGCAGATGTCCGATGCTTTTTTTACTATCCATTCCGCCCGGGTCTGGAGTTTGCCCAAAGCCACTTCCGGGCCGCAAATGGGAATTTCCAGATTTTCGCAGAGCCACTGGTAGGAACTTAGGTTGTATTCGTCCATAGGTTCCTCAAGCCAGGTGTAACGGGCCTTTTCCAGTTCCCTGCCCAGCTTTAAGGCGTCGTAACGGTCGTAGTAGTGGAAGGGATCGAGCATCAGATCCATGTCCTCCCCCACCGCGGCCCGCACGGCGAGACAGGCCTCGGCGTCCCGTTTCCAGTCCGCCGTGGATCGGCACACCGATTCCGTCCAGGGCAGCTCCGCCCAGGTATGGAGCTTATAGGCGGTAAAGCCCCGCCTTTTACATTCCACCGCGTACCGGGCATAGGCTTCCGGGGTATCGAGGCCGCCCTCGTAATGATCCCCCACCATGGTGCTGGCATAGGCCCGGATCTTGGTACGGCTTCCCCCCAGGAGTTTATACACCGGAAGCCCCGCTATCTTTCCCGCCAGATCCCAGAGGGCGCAGTCCACGTAGGCCAGCACCTTTTCGTTAATCGCCTGGTTCAGCCTCTGGCGCTGGGCGATCTTGTTGAAGATCCGTTCCCTGGCAAGGGCCTCCTCGCCTACGATCATGGGCTTGATGACGCTGCGCAGAATATCCGGAACCGAATAGCCCCTGGTTCCCACCGAATGATCCGCCGCATCTTTGGGGACGTTGTAATTTCCGTTGGGCTTTACATAACTGGCGGAGGAAAAGTAAATCCCCTCAAGGCCGTTGTCGGCGATTATCCTGACCATAAAGGCGGCGGAATCTTTCTCGCGTCCCGGATGGGCGTGGCCTTCCGCATCCCGGCCCACGTAGTTCTTTACCGCGAACTCGTCCACAATCAGATCTTTAATTTTCACGATTTTAGCCATACCAACCATCTTACTCTTTGACAGCCCCCATAGTAACCCCCTGCACAAAGTATCTCTGGCAGAAGGGGTAAATGACCAAAAAGGGAAGAACCGCCACTACGATCATGGCGTTCTGGGATTGTTTCAGATTGACCACAAACTCAAAGGAGTTAAGGGCCTGACTATCCAGAATAAGTTCCCGGATTTTTACCTGGAAATTGTACAGATCGGTCTTCGTAATGTACATAACATACGAAAAGAATTCGTTCCATTCCGCCACGGCAAAAAACAGGCCGATGGACGCCAGGGCGGGCTTGGAAAGGGGCAATACGATTTTGTAAAAGGCCTGGAAGGGCGTACAGCCGTCCATGTCGGCGGATTCCAGCAGGCTTTCCGGGATCTGCTCAAAGAAATTCTTCATCAGGATCATGTTGTATACGTTAAGGCTTAGGGGCAGGAGTACCGCCCAGAGGGTATTGATAAGCCGGAAAGCCCGCATGGTCAGGTAGGTAGGGATCAGGCCGCCGTTAAAGATCATGGTGAACATGACAAAGCCTACAAAGATCCTTCTGCCGGGCATTTTATGCTGGGTCAAAACATAGGCGCCGATGGTGCAGATAAGGAGCCCTAAAAGGGTACCGAAAAGGGTAGTGAGAACGGAAATCTGCAAAGGATGCAACAGGGCCCGGTTCATAAAAATCTGCTGATAGGCGGCAACGGAAAATTTCTTGGGTATCAGGTTGATCCCCACATTGATCGCCGAATCCAGGGAATCGGAAATAACCTTGAGGAGGGGGATTACCATAGCCGCCCCCACGGCGAGAAAAAGCAGAAAATTAAAGGCGTCAAAAACCCGGCCGGAAAAGCTTTCCTGTATCTTGTTTTTGTTTCTCATGTTACCCCCCTATAAAAGGGACTCGCCCTTGATCTTGGTGCTGGCCCTGTTGGTAATCAGTACCAGGCAGAGGGCAATCAGGGACTTAAAGAGCCCGACCGCCGTGGCGTACCCGTAATCGGAACGTTTAAGCCCCACCTTATACACATAGGTGGAAATAACTTCGGCATTATCCAGAACCAAATCGTTCTGAAGTACAAAGACCGATTCAAAAATATTAAGTACCTTGGCCAGGTTGAGAATTATTACGGTAAGAATGGTGGGCATCAGCAGGGGTACTGTGATATTGAGGATCTGCCGCGCCCGCCCCGCCCCGTCGATCCGGGCCGCCTCGTAGAGATCCGGATTGATGCCCGAAATGGCCGCAAAGAAAATGATGGTCATCCAGCCCGTATCTTTCCAGCGGGCGATAAAGAGGAACACCGGAGTCCACCATTTGGTGGTTCCCAAAAAGAAAATGGACTCCAGCCCCAGGGAATTGAGCAGGGCGTTAATGGAGCCGCTTTGGAATGAAAGCAGAATAGTAAAAATAGAGGCCACTACAACCCAGCTCATAAAATGGGGAAGATAAATAACGGTTTGAACAAAACGCTTAAAGTATTTGTATTTTACCTCGTTCAACAGAACCGAAACGGTTACCGCGAGAAAAACCCCTAAAAACAGGTTGATTAGGCTTAGGAGCAGGGTGTTCCTTACGGCTTTTAAAAAAGCGGGGGTCTTAAAGAGCCACTGGAAATTTTCAAGGCCGGTAAAGTTGGGGCCCTTAAAGGGGGTATATTCCGTAAAGGCCAGAAAAATCCCCGCCATGGGGATGTAACAGACGATGATGAAAAGCAGGGCAATGGGCAGGAACATAACGTAAAAAGGCGTGTATTTACGGATCTCCCGGATAAGCTTTTTCTTTTTTATCGCCCTTTCGGCGGTACTTGCGCCCATTTTCCCCCCTGCCAGTTGAGCATTTCCCAAAACTTCAGTTTTTGGAAAGCCGCAATATAAATCCGCTAAAACAAATCCACGGATCGCCGGGATGCCGAAAACCGGCGCCCATGGCAATCCGTGGCTTTTCTCTCTGTCCGGCGTTTATTTGTTGTAATCCGCCAGAACCTGATCCACCTGGGCTCCTACGCTGCTGATATGATGTGCCCTTTGTCAATAGCTTTCAAACAAAAATCTTAAAAATATTTCTTCTCCTAAACCAGTAAATGTCGGAAGAAAAGAATCAAATAGTGAAATGAACAGGGAAACTTAACGCGACGATCGGTCAGTCTGATATCCGCGGGTTGGCTACCGCATGACATTGTATTCATCGGGGAGAACCGCAGTCTTGTAACAAGGGTCAGGCTTGCGCCAGGTGCCTTAAGAGCGGGACGCGGATTTCCCTTTATCGAATAAATTCCCCTGTCCATCTCACTATCCCTAAAATACTCGCTTCCTTGCTAGTCCTTCATAGTCATTACCCCCCAGATATACCCGGCAAGCTGCCGTGACACCGCCGTAATCGCCACACAGGCGTTCTTCTTTTCATGGATCATCCGGTAGTATTTGTCATGAAGCTTCTGCATCGCCTTGTCCGCCTTGGCTATCACCAGTTCGCTGGTGCCTGTCCTCCGTTCCGAAAGCCCTTTGCCTACCTTCACCGGCCGGGGGTAATGCCACGCCGATTCGGTCAGCAGTTTCCGGACATGGGTGTTCCCCGTTTTGGTGATCCGTCCCTGCTTCCTCCTCCCCCCGCTGGAAAACTCGCCGGGTACCAGCCCCAGGTAGGACATAAACGCCCCAGCGCTCGGAAATCTCCTGAAGTCCCCTATCTCGCATACCAAAGCCAACGCCGTCAGATAGTCGATCCCCCGGAATGCCCTCAGCTTCTGTACCTCCTCCCGGTATTCCGGCTGTTGCGCCACCTCCTCTATCCGTCTTTCCATCCGTTTGATCCGTTCCGTCAGCTCCTCAAGATGGCTCAGGTACTGCTCGAAGGTTTCCCTCTCCATAACTCGTTCAAACTCAAGTCCCTTCATCCATTTCAGATGCAGGGCCGTCCAGTACCGCTCGCTCTCATACCGGTATCCATGCCACAGCAGAAACTTCTGTATCCGCTGTTTCGTCCTCGTCAGATCGTCCACCAGATCCCCACGCCCACGGATATAGTCCCGAACCGCTTCCTCCTCCTGACTGAGTATGGGTATCCCCCCCGCTTCAACATCCGCCCGATGAGCACCGCATCCCGCCTGTCCGTCTTGATCTTCTTTTCGTTCCCCGGCCGGAATACCGTGTTCGCCGGTATAATCTGACAGGCTATCCCCTGCTTCTCCAGAAAATGATACACGTCAAAACCAAGACACCCTGCCTCGTATGCCACGAATATCTTCCCTTTCTCCTGATACCGCTTGATTGCCTTGACCAGTTGCGGTGAATTGGTCGGTGCTTCCCATGTCCCGATCACATCGTCGTCCGCCTTTCCGTTGGATCGGACTTTCCGGTCATCCAGAACCGCCATCAAAACCGAGTCCTTGTGGACATCCAGTCCTATGTAGTATTCTTTCATCAGTGCCTCCTGTGCTAAATGTGGTAATTCTACCACAAGTAGTAAACCCACGGCTTTTAACCGGGGGGCACTTCATATTGTCTTGCTCACCCGCGTCCCGGTTCCGGCAGGTTTCAGCTTCTTACCCTGCGCGCAGGTGTATTCATCCCGGGTGCCGTCATAGGCCTGTTCTCCCGCTTGCTGATGTCTTTCCTGAACTTCCCCCGCTTCATCCGTTCGTAGTTCACCGGTTTGATATACGCCTGCTGCCGGTTATCCGCAAGATACGCGTAATTCTCTTCGCTTTC
>JAIRLK010000087.1 GCA_031259515.1 Treponema sp.
GCAAAAAATCCCGATTAACGGGCTCCTTTGGGAGCCTGCATGGTATAAAAATGCACAATAGTGCATTTTTATTCAATATTTGCGCTGAAGCGCAACAGCCTCCTAGAACACTATATATAGTGGCTTTTTGCTTATTGACGGACTTTTCCGACAGCCTCAACAGGTCTGTTTACGCTTCGCAGCCTGATTCGAACAAGAACCTTGTCTTTGGGCCGCGGCAGTATCGTGTTGGTCTTGAGAATCTGAAACAGACGGCATTCATGGCGGACAACATAGTCGCTGCTGACCGTGCGCTCGTATTTAAAACACATAATGTCTTTCAGGTCCGTTTAAGCCGGCGGGTTCATATATTGGTTTATCGCTTCACTATAAATTTGACGGTACGGGAAATCATGTTGTGTATCTTGATCGGTGACAAGGGGGCAAAGCCGCCCCCCGCCTTACCGGAACAGGCCGACCATAATGGTGATAACGCTGGCGTTGGTTATGTCTACCAGGAAGGAACCGACTATGGGTATTACGAAAAAGGCCTTTTCGGAAGGGCCGTATTTGCTGGTAATGGCCTGCATACAGACCAGCGCGTTCGGGGTCGCGCCAAGGCCGAAACCGCACAGGCCGCTTGCCATAACCGCCGAATCGTAGTTTTTGCCGAACAGCCGGAATACCAGGAAATAGGCGATGATCAGGATGAGGCCGACCTGGACTATCATCATCACCAGCAACGGTATCGCCAGGTTGATGAGCTGCCAGAGTTGGAGGGCATTGATGGCCATGGTGATGAACAGGGCCAGGGTTATATCGCCGATCATGCCGATCGCCTTAGAGTCTATGATGTACTTCCCGGTCTTGTCCCCGATGTTCCGGATGACGATAGCGGCGAACATCGCCCCCACATAGGGGGGCAGGGTAATACCGGCTCTCTTCAGGTAGACCGTCAGCGCCGAGCCGATACCGGTCGCCGCCAGCACCCAGGCAAGGTTCTTCATCAGGTGGGGACCCGATACTTTATCCTCTTCATCGGCGTTGTTGTCCTGGGGCGGCATCTGCTTCATGATGCTCCCAACCTCTTCCAACAGCGCTTCCTGTTCCGTTTCGGTAGTGATGATAGGGGGCGCCTCCCTGGCGGCGTTCGGGGTTTTGAGCTTATAGAACTTGATGAGCCACTCCCCCAACGGGCCCCCTGCCAGGGAACCGGCGACCATGCCGAAGGTGGCGCAGGCGATGCCGGCGCTCAGGGCGCCCTGTACGCCGAACTCATCCTCGAATAAGGCGCCGAAAGCGCCCGCAGTACCCAGTCCGCCTATCATCGGGATAGAGCCGCCGATTAGGCCCATAAGGGGATTCAGGCCAAAGCCTATAGCGATAGGAATGCCCGTGATGTTTTGTAGTGCCGACGTCAGGGTGGAGACGCCCCAGAAGGCAAGCACCATGAGGCCGCCTTTCAGTACCAGCTTATAGCTGGCGTTCATCCCAACGGTACAAAAGAAGCAGATCATAAAGACCTGTTGCAGCGTACTGTCAAAAACGAATTGGACGATCCTGTTGGCCTGCAAAATCGCCGCGATGACGGCAATGATCAGCCCGCCTACCGCCGGCGCGGGAATGGATAAGCGGGATAAGAGGGGGACCTTTGACCGAATCCATACGCCGCAGTAGTACATAATGGCGCCCAGCCCCGCCGCCTGGAGGATGTCAAACTTGAGCTGTAACATCCCGTTTACAAAAACCATTTCCATAAGAACCTCCCCTGTAAATAGGTATACCAAACCAAAATTGTTATATATCTGCCTTGCATCAATAGGCATACAGCAAAAATTGTATATATCAAGGCTGTTCCAAAACCGTGCGCGTTTATCGCACAGTCAATTAGTTTTGGAACAGGCTCTATCTACCATTATAACATTAGGTTTAAAATTCTGCATAGCAAAATCAAAGGGTTTCTCAAAATAAATTGCGTTTTTTCAAAAGCCGTTTTATACTTTTCTGATATATACCTTTATATACCTTTTGGATATACGTTGTTAAAGGAGCTGTTTTATGGAAACAATGCGAAAAACCGGTATCGTCCTTGCTCTGGCTCTCTGTCTTGGCCTATATGCGGGGTGTGAGAAGAAAGCTCCGCCCCTTACCGCCATGAGGCTGGCAACCGGCGGCAGTACCGGGACCTACTATGCCTATGGGACCGCCCTGGGACGGGTCTTCGAGGAACGCCTGGGATTGCGGGTTGTTGTTCAGACCACCGCCGCTGCGGTTGCTAATATCGCGCTTGTCCAGTCGGGAAGCGCCGACTTTGCCTTTGTCCAAAACGACGTGATGACCTACGCCTATAACGGGACGGACATCTTTTCCGCCGAGGGCGCGCAAAAGGATTTTTCCGCAGTCGCGGGGCTGTATCCCGAGGTGTGCCACATCGTCGCGGCGGGGGGCGTCGCCGGTATTGCCGGTTTGAAGGGCCTGCGGGTATCGGTGGGGGAGGGCGGAAGCGGTACGGCCCTGAACGCCGCCCAGATTCTTGCGGCCTACGGCATGTCCTTCGCCGATATAAAGCGGGAGAACCTCAATTTCGGCGATTCCGCCAAGGCCCTGGCTGCGGGGGAGATCGACGCGTTCTTCTGTACCGCCGGAACGCCCACTCCCGCGCTGGTGGAACTCGCTTCCTCCGTCCCGATACGGATCCTCCCTATAAGCGAGGCCCGGAGAAAACTCTTAGTGTCCGAGTATCCCTATTACACGGCCCATACCGTTCCGGCGGGAACATATCCCGGCGTTGAGGAAGACGTGAACACTCTCGCTGTGCAGGCGACCCTGGTGGTAAACAACACCATTCAGGCCGATGATGTGTACAAGGTAACCCGGGCCCTGTTTGAAGGAAAAGCGGAAATCAGCGCCGCCCATCCCAAGGGGGCGGAACTCAGTCTTGAGTCCGCAATATTGGGAATCCCGGTTCCGTTTCATCCCGGCGCGTTAAAGTATTACCGGGAGAAAGGGGCGCTGAAATAGCGGCTCCAAAGGCGGCATCCGCGCCGTCATCCGTCTCAGGGGCGGCAGGGCAGGGTCCTGCGGGACTCGTTGTGTACGTCAGAAATGCCTGATTTCACGTATTTCGAGGCTCCGTGTGGTGACAGAAGTCAGAAAGGTTGAGGGTCTGGTCGTAATAGGCGAATAGATCGAAGACCGCGTTTATATCCGGCGTTTCGCCGTGATTAAGGAAATTGGGCGCTCCGCATGTCCGGCGTGTTCCGACTCCTGAACCGTTGGCGCAGCCGCCCGTGCAGGCGTAGGGTTCAAAGATCACGGCGTGATTTCGTGAATCCAGGAAATCCCGGTTATTCACCAGGTAGGATGCCGCGTTTGCCCGGCCCTGTTCGGTGCGGCGCCTGATATTCGGAACCAGCGCCGCCAAAGCCGTGCTGATTTCCCCAAAGGCCGCCAAGGTCAGCCCTCTGGCGCAGCAATCGGCGGCCTCCAGGGGGCGGGCTTCATAGCGGCGTATATCGACCGCTTCCGCAGCAAGCCAGGCGTTCAACCGGTCTATGGTGATATTATACCGGACAAGCTCCTCCTGGTTTTTTGTGGTAAATTCATTCTTTTTTAAGCGGCACGGCGAAAGAAACGCCAGGGGTTCTTCCACCAGGCGGTATGTTTTCAGATACCGGGCCGCACAGAGCAGGGGACTGAAAACGGGACAGAGATATGCGGCGTACACCCGGTGATGTTCCGTAATATACTGGTTCATCCCGATACAGGCGGAGGTAATCAATTTTATTTTGGGGTTCTCTTTAAGAATTCGGTAATAGGCCCACACCGTAATATCCGCGTAGGGCAGGACAGGATAAAAAGCCCGCGCTCCCAGGGAATGTAAATAGCCTAGAATATGGGGAAACTGTTCAATAACCAACGGGGCCGCCGGGGCGATTAACATACGGACCGGAAGACCCGCCTTCAGGTCCCGCAAGAAGCGGGGTAAATCATCGTTCACCTTATGGGGAAGCGAAGCCGTATAATCCAAAGTAAGAAGATGTTAACATTATTACAGGGGACAAACAAGTCCCGCGAGGGCGCTGCCCCGCATTGCCTAACCAGACGTTCTCAAACAGTCCTGCCCGAAAAGGCCTAATCGTAAAATAAACTCACTGCATAGACCTTCTCCGCCCCGCCTTCCCTGAGGGCTTCCGCGCAAGCGTCCAGGGTGGAACCGGTGGTTATCACGTCGTCAAAGAGCAGGGCCCGGCGGGGTACGGCCTTGACGCAAATGATTCTGCCTTTCATGTTGCGCTTCCGGTCTTCCCGGTTAAGCGCTTTCTGGGTTTTCGAGGAGAGCCGTTTAAGGCAGCGGCATACCGGAAGGCAGGGGGTGGAAACGGGAGAGACCCTTTGCGGCGACCGGGCAGGGGTTCGCGTGTACTGCGGCTCCAGCCGTTTAGCGAGATAGTCCGCCTGGTCCCAGCCGGTTTTCCTGATCTTGCCCGGACGGGGAGGTACGGGGACCCATTGGAAGGAAGACGCCTCTTCGGGAGGAAACCGGGAAAGAATCTCACCCATACGGCGGGCAAAGAAGTTCCCCAACGTGCGGAAGTTGCCGAATTTGTAGGCTTTAAGGAGTTCCCGGTATTTTCCCGTGTAGGGGTAGAGCACGAAACCGCCGTCAAAATGAAAGGGTTCCCGCTCCCGGCAGGGAAGGCACAGCCCCTGTTCCGAGATGAGAGGCCTGCCGCAGGAGGAACATCGCGGTTCCCTATCCACCGGGAACAGGGCCTGGCAACGGCGGCAAAGGCCGTACCAGGCTTCCTCCCCATCCAGAAGGGTTTGCCCACAAAGGGCGCAACCGCCGGGAAAGAGACATTCCTGGATAAAGGCAAGGGTTTGGGAAATTCGGCGCATACCCATGATACGGGACGAGGACGCGCCGCGCTTCAAGGGATATGACAAAAGTCAGGGACTTTCGAGGGAAATTCTCTCCGTTATGGGCACGTTACCCCCGGATATCCACCAGGGAAGCGGTACCTTCGTCCGAATAGACCGGACGGGCAGCCTTGTAGGGATTTTTCTTGAGGGTTTTGATTTCCTTGCGGATTTCATCCATTTGATTGACCAGGAGCGCCTTGTTACGCTCGGTCCGGGCGATGGCCTCAGTTTTCAGGTCTTCCAGGGCAGTCTTCAGGTTCGTAACCTCGGAAACCGGCGCAACGTTATCCCCGGCGCGGACGGAGGCGCTTTCGGGATAGGCGGTCCGGTACATGGCCTCCAGGGGGTCTATGACCTTTTGAATGGCGAAAATATCCGCCACGATCTGCTCTTCCAATTCAACATGAGTAAGGAGATCGCCCGCGTCGCCTTGTTCTATAAGGTCTTTCTGTTTATCCAGGACCGTCAGGTAATCCCGAAACCGGTCCCGCTGGGCTTGCAGGAGTTCCCGGAACCGCCTCAAAATCGCGACCCGCCGGGCAACTTCTTCAGAGGAAAGCTCCACTGGGGAAGCGTCAGGGCGTATTTCGGCAGATACCGCCATTCCCGCTCCTAACCGGCGATGTTAACGCCGGAAGAAGGCTGCCCCATGCCCTCCGCAACTGTTTTAGCCACGATTTCGGCCCACGCGCTCCGCAGTTCGTTGAACATATTCCGCACGGTTAGGATACGCTTTATATCCCAGGTGATGTTCGCCTCCAGAAGTTCCTTGTTAAACCAGGTATAGAGGGAAAAAAGATTCTTCGCTATATCCCCCCCCTGCTCAAAATCCAAAGAAACCATCAATTCGGTAATAATTTCCTGAGCTTTCACCATAGTTTTTCCGATTGCTTCAATTTTCCCCGGATCTCTTTTCCCCGCTACATTCGCCTGCAAAAGGTCAAGCCCCCGGTCAAGCTGCCTCACCGCCTCATCATACAACATGATGATGAGCTGGCCTTGGCTTGCGGTTTTGATCCTCGTTTCCCGGTATGCGGATAATGCGTTTGTATATGCCACGTTACGCCCCCAATTCGACCTAGGAGCCTGTTACACCTGTGGATTTTTGCGGTACTTTGTACCACCGAAATCCCGATTATCGGGCTCCTGCGAACCTTTGGTTCGATAGCAGTTTGCACGATAAAAACCGCCTAACGGCGATTTTTTGGATTTTATGCGCGAAGCGCAACAAACTGCCAGCATGTCTTCAGACATACCCTTTTCTATCGGCATCTCCATAATAAACTTAAGTTTTTTTGAAAAAGTACGGGACCTTTACCAGGAGGCTGGAGAAGGGTATAATAAAGGACAAGTATGGAAATTTTACAGAGAGGCAGCGCTTGGGCCGTTATTGCAGCCGGACTTTTGATATGCTTTGCCGGTTGCCAGGGAGCGGATATTCAGGCGCCACCGGAGCATTTTGTCTATGTCGCCTGGGGAGAGCCTCAAGAAGCCCCTGCCATACACCAAAACGGCAGTATAGGCGCGGCTTTTTTCGGCGGCGGAGCGGACGAAGCGGCGTGGAGATCCGGCAGCGGCCAGTCCCCGCCCGATGCCGGTTACCCTGGCAATTCGATACGCCTCCATTTAGCCTGGTTCATCGGCATTGCGGTTTTCCTTTTTTTCATAATCGGTCTGTTTGTTGTTTTATTCCAGCGGAACCGGCAGACTGGTTCCATGCTGGAACAGGTGGTCCATGACCGTACCATCGAACTTGTAAGGCAGGACAGGCTTTTGCATGTGGTAAACGACCTGGCGACAATTCTCTTGTCGTCGGATGCGGATGATCTGAAAAGCGCCCTTGATCGCGGCGTTGAGATGATAGCCCGGTGCGTCAATGTTAACCATGTCTCTGTCTGGAAAAAAGAGCGGAAGGATGACGGACACTTTTACTCCCTGATTTATGCGTGGCTTAAAACCGCTCAACTTTATCACGATCTCGTGGAGGAATATTCCTACGAAGAATCCATTCCCTGCTGGAATGAACGGCTTGTCCGGGGGGAGATTATTAACGGCCCCGTGCAAAAACTGTCGGAGCGGGAGCGGACGCATCTGGAACCCGCAGGCATCAAGTCCATCCTGGTTGTCCCGCTGTTTTTGAAGGACGGATTTTGGGGTTTTGCCGCTTTTGATGACTGCCGCGAAGAACGGAGTTTCTTTGAGGAAGAGGTAACGATACTGCGTTCCGGATCTATTATGATCATTAACTCCATCCAGCGCAACGAGATGGCTCAGCACCTTAAGAGCGCGTTTGAAGCGGCTAACGAGGCAAACAGCGCCAAGAGTGATTTTTTGGCGAACATGAGCCATGAAATCCGTACCCCGATGAACGCCATTATAGGCATGACAGCTATCGCCAAATCTTCCGCCGAACTTGAACAAAAGGATTACTGCCTTTCAAAAATCGAAGACGCATCGAATCACCTCCTGGGGGTTATCAACGACATCCTGGATATGTCCAAAATTGAGGCGAACAAATTCGAGCTTTCTCCGGCGGAATTCATGTTTGAAAAGATGCTTCAGCGGGTGGTCAATGTTGTCAACTTCAGGGTAGACGAAAAACGCCAGATTTTTTCGGTTTATATCGACAAGAGGATACCCCGTACGCTCGTTGGAGACGATCAGCGGCTTGCCCAAGTGATAACGAACCTTCTGGGGAACGCAGTTAAATTCACCCCTGAATACGGTTCCATCAAACTGAACGCCGGTTTTGTAAAGGAAGAAAACGGCATCTGCACCCTTCAAATCGCGGTGAGCGATACCGGCATAGGCATCAGTCAGGAACAGCAGGAGCGGCTTTTTAAATCCTTCCAGCAGGCGGAAAGCTGCACTTCCCGGAAATTCGGCGGCAGCGGGCTGGGTCTTGCTATTTCCAAACGTATCGTAGAGATGATGGACGGCAGAATTTGGATAGAGTCCGATCTTGGCAAAGGTTCGACCTTTGCCTTTACGGTACAAGCGGGCCGAGGCAGGGAAGAAAAACACAATATGCTCGGCCCCGACGTAAACTGGAGCAATGTCCGGATACTGATGGTGGATGATGACCCGGTTGCCAGGGAATATTTTTTGGAAATCGTTCAGGATGGCTTTGGCGTTATCTGCGATACCGCCGCAGATGCCAAAGAAGCTCTGGAGGTTATCAGGAAGCGGGGGCCCTATAACATCTACTTTATTGATTGGAAAATGCCCGGCATGAACGGGATAGAACTTACCCGCAAGATTAAGGAAACGGAATCCTGTGATTCCGTTGTGATCATGATCTCCGCCACCGAGTGGAGCGTGATCGAACATGACGCGAAAGAAGCGGGGGTAAACAAATTCCTTCCCAAACCTCTGTTCCCGTCGAGTATCGCTAATCTTATCAACGACTGCCTCGGCGTGGAAAACCTTACCGCCGCCGAGAAGGAACAGGACCAGGATAACGATAATTTTGAAAACTACCGCATCATCCTGGCTGAAGATGTAGAGATTAACCGGGAAATCGTACTAACCGCTTTGGAGCCGACAAAACTGACCATAGACTGCGCGGAAAACGGCGCGGTTGCGCTGCGCCTTTTCCAGGAAGCGCCTGAAAAATACGATATGATCTTCATGGATGTTCAGATGCCCGAGATGGACGGATATGAAGCCACCCGGCGAATCAGGAAATTTGAACAGGAATGGCATACGAAACATTCACGGAAACCGTTAAAGGAGATTCCCATAATCGCGATGACCGCCAACGTATTCCGGGAAGATGTTGAAAAATGCCTCGCCGCCGGGATGAACGGCCATTTAGGAAAACCCCTGGATTTTGATGAGATGTTGATAGAATTACGTAAATATTTGCTTAACACGTAACAAAAATGAGGCGGTTTCAAATTTTCCGTTTTGAAACCGGTTCAAATAAGGAGTAGGAGCATGAAACGGTTTAAACCCTTTGCGGCATTTATCGCCTGTGCCGCGTTAGCCCTTCTGTCGGCGGGTCTTGCCTCCCTGGTACAGACGGATTTTGGCAGGATCACGGTTACTTCCGGTTTTTTTAATACCGTCGTTCCCGACGGGCCGGCGGGGAATGGTATTACAGGGCGCATAGCCTACAAGCTCTACGTTCCGGACGGAACGGACGCCGCCGCCCCCGCTCCAGCGGTTCTGGTGATGCACGGCTACCAGAACGACCGGGAAACTTCCGCGGCTTACAGCATAGAGCTGGCCCGCCGGGGTATAGTCGCCCTGTCGGTAGACCTCTATGGCCACGGGTATACCAGCCCCGGCATGAAGGGACGGGGCTGGGGCGTCCATAAGCTCACCAATTTGGATAAGACCGTTTCCGGTCCCCGGCGTTTTCTCATCATGATGACTTTCAGCGTCTTGGACTTCTTCCGTCCCGATATATCCCGGGGCGTTACGGACAGTTCCATGGGCGGTAAGGACGCCTACCGCTTTTTGGAGTCCCTCCCCTTTGTGGACAGTACCCGTATAGGCATTACCGGCCATTCCATGGGGACATGGGCGGCCTGGTCTGTGGCCGCCGCCTTTCCCGAACATAAGGCCCTTGTGCTTCAGTGCGGCGAACTGATTCCCCGTGAGTATTACGACGCGGAAAGCGTCAAATTCAACAATGTACTCCTGGTCCAGGCCCGGTGGGATGAGTTTGATTACTTCCGGGATTATCAGCGGAACGTGACGGGCCTTGAAAAGACGCCTCTGCGGTACCGGGACTTTATGGGCCAGTCCTCCCCGGTGGAATGGGACAAAACCTACGGCTCTTTCGCCGACGGCAGCGCCCGGCGTATGGAACTTATTCAGAACAACCACCGGCTTACCACCCACGACGGTCACGCACTCACCGCCGGCATGTACTGGTTTACCAACGCCTTGGGCGCCGGAACAGCGCCGGCTGATTCGGACCACATCTACATGATCAAGGAAGTATTGGTACTCATTGCCATGCTTGCCGCCCTGGCTTCCCTGCTGCCCGGCTTCCTCTTCCTGGCGGGTTTCAAATTTTTCGCGCCCCTGGTCCAGCCTCTGGAACGGGAGAACCTCAGGCTTCTCCCCCCAAAAAGCAGAAGAACTACCGTCCTCATCTCCGTCCTGGTAAGCGGCTTCACCTTTCCCTTCCTCGGCCAACTGGGTCACGGCCTCCTTCCCGTGCCGGAGAACCTCTTCCGTATGACTATAGGGACGGGCTTTATCACCTGGCTTACCTTCCTCATGATCGTATCCCTCGTCATGCTGATCCACTGGTACAAAAAGGGGGAAGGGAAGCGCATGGGCGTTACCCTCTACGATTTGGGGCTTGCGGACAAGGCGGTCCCCGGCCGTTTTAATTGGAGCGCTGTTGCCAAATCCGCCCTGGCGGCCTTCATCCTTACCGGGATCATGTACCTCCAGGTTTGTATCAGCGCCGCGCTTTTCCAGCTTGATTTCCGCTTCATCTGGCCTTTCTTCAAGCCCTTTACGCCGGAACGCCTGGGACAGTTCTTTGTCTACCTGCTCTTCTACACCGCCTTCTTCACGGTTAACGCGGGGGTCAAACTCTATGGGCAGCTCCGTCTCCCGGAACGGCGGACTCCCGCGCTTACCCAGCTTGTCTGGTGGGGGTACAGCGTCTTCGTCATGCTTGGCGGCGTGTTCATCATCGTCCTCATTGAGTACATCCCCTTCTTCATGGGGTTGGGCCCCGGCGTGGACCTTATCTTTTCTTCTCTTTTCGGCGGCCCCTTCATGTCGGTGATGATACTCCTTATCCCCCAGTTTGCGGTGTTCTTTTTCCTGTCAACATACCTCTACCGCAGAAGCGGCCGTGTTTATACCGGCTCCTTTATCGTAGCGATACTGGCGAGCTGGGTGCTCTGCGGGGGATCGGCCATGTTCTAGGAGCTTGTTGCATTTGGCTTTTACCGGAGTATAAAATCTCTCAAATTGATGAGATATAGGACAGTGTACCATGAGCAAAGGGATTTCTCAGATATGCGACAAATTGAGCATGGCATGATATTCCAGGATAGTGGAATCTGAAGGAAGCCGAAGGCAACGTCCCGAACCGACGGGGTGAATTTTTTCTATTTGACCAGTACGCCGTCTATGAGCGGGTAGGCAAGGGTTTTTTACAAAGCGGGGGATGAATACCGGCCGATACGGATATGTGCGCGGCGTAAGAGCAAAGAAGAAGAGGAGGAGGGCCGGGAGCGGCTGGAGAAGACGAACAAGCGGAAAGGGCACGGGGAAGTTAGTGAGAGGCAGGAGGTCTATAACCGGTATATCGTGGCAGCGACATCGCTGGAGGGGGCGGTGAATGCGTGGCAGATTATAGTAATTGGAAGCAATAAACACGCTATATATAGCGTTCTAGGTCCCCGGAAAACACTTATTCGACAGCCTCGTTATGCGAAGTTGGGGCGTACTCCAGTCTTTGTCTTTAAGATTACTCTTTATAAATCATTTCACAATTTTATTTTACCAATCGTGTATGATTTTAGGATATTTAAAAAAGGAATCTATTTCCTTAATCAATTTTGATATAATTCCAAAATCAAGAGCGCGATGATCAAATACTATACAGAAGGGAATTATTTTTCGCGAAACAATCTCTGAATTAAAAATTA
>JAIRLK010000089.1 GCA_031259515.1 Treponema sp.
GAGAACGGCAATACCCTCAACGTGCTGACCTCTTTCCGTTCCCGCAACGACGAGATGCCGGCCATCGTGATCAACGAGATCCGTACCGAGTATTCCAAGCCCAAGGTGGAATTTGTGGAGCTAAAGGCGCTGGAGGCCGGTAACTTGGGCGGAATGCGGCTCTTTCTTGCCGAAACGGGGACGGAAGAGCCTTTCTACGAATTCCCCCCGGCTCGTGTTGCCGCCGGGGAATACCTCGTTGTCCATCTGCGCAGCCTGGATCCGAACGCGGTAAACGAGACCGCCGCCGATCTTGGGGCCACTCCCTACACAAAAGACAACGAGGCGTGGCCCGAATCCCGCGATTTCTGGATCCCCGGCGCCAAAAAGCACCTTTCCAAGAAAGCTGGGATGGCCTATCTCCTGGATCAGGATGACAAGGTACTCGACGCGCTTATGTGGAGCGAAAGTCCCGATTCCTGGTGGGCGGACGAAAAACTGGCCCAGGCCGCGGACTTTCTCTTTTCAAAAGGCGCGTGGGCGGGCAAGAGCGAGGGCATACCGGGACCCGATGACGCGGTTTCGAGCGCCTACACCACCGCCACCCGTTCCATCTCGCGGGACGAAGACGCGCCCGACACAAACGGCCCCTCGGACTGGTATATCACCGTCGCGAGCGGGGCCACGGCGGTGAAAAAGAACAACCCAAAGCGGTATCAGCCTTAGGAGGGAACAGGTTTTGTTGTTTGGGGGAGGGGGAAGTCTTCCATTGTCAAGTTAAGTGGCTGGCAACGCAGCAAATTTACATTCAGGCCATTTGAGTCGAGGTGGGATATAAAAATAGCCTCCAAATGACCAAATTTGGCGGTTTTGAGGGGAGAAAGGAGCCACCGATTCCCAGAATTGTGCCCCTACAAGAGTAAATGTAAAATTGCTGCTGGCAACGAGCGCCAGCAATCCAGACGTGCGTTTGTTGCGCTGGATTGTTTCGCCTGACTACTCCCTCCTAACTTCTCACCTATTCCCTGTTATCTCCCTCCCCAAGGAGAACAACTGGGTGTATACTTACAACCATGAGTACATTCAACGAAATTATCACCCTGACCAATGCCGGTGACATAGCGAAAGCGCGGGACGGGTTTATCCCGCAGGCGAAAGTCCGCAGCATAACCGTGGATGCCTGTGTGGACACAGCCGCGTGGACGCTTGTTATCAACGAGGAAACCCGGCGAAAACTGGGTTTGGAACTGGAGGGCACCGTGTTTTCCACTTTAGCGGACGGCACGGTCAAAGAATACGCCATGACCGAAGCCGTAAAATTCCGCTGGAAAGACCGTGAACACGCCATGCCCGCCTGCCTTGTCCCCACAGCGGACGATGTTTTATTTGGGGCGCTGCCTATGGAAGCGCTGGATGTATACGCCGACCCGGTAGACGAATGTCTAAAAGGCCGCCACGGCGATAAACAGGTATACCGGCTCAAGTAACAGGGAACAGGGAACAGGTAATAACGCGCAAACAGCGAACAACAAAACCTGTTACTTGTCATAGACCGTCATTGCGAGGCGCGAAACGCCGTACGGGGGCCTGTCCCCGGCCTTCGTACACATCTCGTGTACTTTAAATCTGAAAGACAGCCTTTGCCGGTCTTTCCCGGTCGGCATATCTTTTGGTTACCCGGTAGCAGGAAGCCGGATGATGAAACGGCAGCCCCTGGGATCGAGGTTTTCGGCGGTAATTTCCCCTCCCATCTTTTTGATGATATTGTACGAGATGGATAGCCCCAAGCCCATGTGGCCGGAAGTTCCCCGTTTCGTTGAATAAAACGGAAGAAAGATAGACTCGGCCTCTCCAGCGCTTATTCCCGGCCCTGAATCCGCTACTATAAGGGTTACCTGATTTTTTCCCCTACTTTTGGAAAGGGATACTGTCATGATTCCCCCTTCGGACATAGCCTCGATAGCATTCTTGAATAAGTTAAGGATAACCTGCTTCATCTCAATTTTATTCACCGATATTACGGCACCAGCCGGATCGGGATTCCAGTCAATGGTAATTTTCCGGTACCGGGTATTGTACCGTACCAGTTTGATAATATTGTACACCAGTTCATTGAGGTCTATGTTTTCCAGATCCACCCCTTCTTCGTCCCCGAAAGAGATAAGGTTACGGACAATGTGTTCTATGGCTTCCGCTTCGGATTCTAGTCTTTCCACCGTTTGAATGGCGGAGGATTCTTTCAGAGTCAGTTTTAAGGTATCCGCGCAACTATAGATACTTTCCAGGGGGTTGTTGATTTCATGGGCGACTCCCGCAGCAAGGAGGCCTACCGAAGTGAGTTTTTCGGAAAAAGTGATCTGTTCCCGCAGCCGCTGCTGTTCGGTAGTATCGTTTATGATGAGGATACAGCCAATATACCGCAGCCCGTCCCGAATCGGAGACAGGGTAAGATCGACAATATGCCGTACCATACCCCCCCCTCCCCCCATGAGGTCCAGCCCCAAATCAAAGGCGGTATACACTTTGCCTTCCGTTACGGCCTCCATTATGGAACGAATCGCTTCCTTTCCGGTAAGAGAAGCAAGGATAGCTGTTATATGTTTGCCAAAGGGATGGTCTCCCATGCGCAGATAGTTCAGGGCCTCCTTGTTCATCATTTTAACCGTTCCAGTATGATCTACTACGATCAGGTTTACCGGCAGGCGTTCAAGGATAGCTTCGTTGTACTTGAGGAATTCGTAAAATTCCCGGTTGACATTCCGCCGGGAGGTAGTTTCGGGAATCTGCGTATAGGCCAGTTTTATCAGGCTTACCTTGTCTATCTCCCGCACCGATTCGGTAATCAGGATTCGGCCGTCCCGGATGATGGTAACCCGGTCGGAGAATTCGTAGATATCGTCGATCCGGTGGGTGATAAACAGGACCGAGGAACCGCTTTCCACCAGCCGATGAAGCTGGTTCCGAACCCGGATCAGAACAACGGCGGATAGTTTTTCCAGAGCCTCGTCCAGGATGAGGAGCCGGGGTTCTGTATACAGGTGTCGGATAATATCCAGGAATACCCGCTCGGGCAGGGACAGATCGGCGACTATTTTCCGGGGCGGAATCGACGCCTCCATAGAAGAGAGGACTTCCGTTGCGGCGGCAAATATACGCTTGGGGCTGAAGAAAAACCGGGGGAAAACTACGGATTGGTTGGCAAAAAGATTATATGCCACCGACTGGTGCTGGAAAAATTCATTATCCTGGGTAACCAGTTCTATGCCCAGGTTACGGGAAGCGTTTACATCGGGAAACTGCCGGCTTTTTCCTTCCCATAAAATCAGCCCCTGTTCAGGCTGGACCAGCCCGCCCAATACCCGGGCAATGGAAGATTTCCCCGCCCCGTGTTCCCCGACTATGGCATGGATTTCCCCCGGGGCGATTGAGAAGGATACCTTGTCCAGTACCAGGAGGTTCCCATAAGACACCACGATCCCGTTGAGTTCCGCCAGGGCCGGGAGAATATCAGAGGCCATATTGATTTATCTTTTTGTACAGGGTTGAGCGGCTTATGGAAAGCCGTTCGGCGGCACGGGCCTTATTGTTACCCTCTTCCCGCAAGGTCTTGGTTATACAGGCTATTTCCGCTGTTTCCAACGGATTGGCGCCGGGTTTCCGACGAATTCCCCTGGTGATAAGTTCGGGGATGTCCGAAACCCGAATCTCCGACCCCTCGGCAACCGCGCAGGCGTAATATATTGCCCCCTTTAGCTCCCGGATATTTCCCGGCCAATCATGAGACAGAAGCAACTCCAAGACCTGGGGGCTAAAAGTCCGCCGTTCCCGGCGGCTGTTCTCCCTCCCATAATCGGCGATAAAGCGCTTTGCCAGGGGAATGATATCCTCCTGCCGTTCCCGGAGGGGCGGCAGACAGAGGATCGCCGCGTTCAGCCGGTACAGGAGATCACTCCTAAATTTGCCCTCCGCAGTCAGGCTGCCCAGGTCCTTATTAGTGGCGGCAATAAAACGGACATCAACCTTAAATGTTTCCCTGCCCCCGACCCGGCGCAGTTCCTGGTTTTGCAATACCCTCAGTATCTTGGCCTGGCTGGACAAACCCATATCGCCGATCTCGTCCAGAAACAGGGTTCCACCGTTGGACCGTTCAAAAACCCCGGGAAAGCGCTCAATAGCCCCGGTAAAGGCCCCCCGCTCATGGCCGAAGAGTTCGCTTTCCAAAAGGGATTCGGAGAATGCCGCACAGTTTACCCGGTGAAGGGGCTTCGTTGACCGGGAAGATTCGGCGTGGATCAGCTCCGCCAGGAGTTCCTTACCGGTTCCGCTCTCTCCGTAAATGAGGATGGGCAGATTGGAAGCGGCCAGTTTACGGGCCCGGAGGAGCATATCCCGCATTACGGCGGACTCGGTCACGGTGGGGATGCCGAGGACGGACTTGCGAAACAGGGAATTTTCCCGCTCCAGCCGGGACATATAGAGGGCGTTCTCCATTGTTTTAAGAAGTTTTTCAATTTTGATTGGTTTCTCCAGATAATCAAAAGCGCCCCTTTTTATCGACTCCACGGCAATTTCCACCGTTCCGTACCCGGTTATGACGATAACCGGAAGGGAAGGATCGATCTCCAAAATCCGGGGGAGAAGGGATACCCCGTTCTCCTCCCCAAGGCGGACATCCAGCAGAACCAGATCCCGGTTTTCGGTCCGCAGTAATCTCAGGGCTTCCCGGGAATTATAGGCCACCGAGACCCGGTAATTACGCATGGAAAGGTTTTCCCGCAGGCTGGCGCACACAGGCGGGTGGTCATCAACAATCAACACCGAAGGGTTAGTGTCCATATTTTGTACAACTCCTGGAATTATTGTACGGTAATTATACACCCTTTTTTTGATATTGGGAGATTTTTTATTTTTTTGTTATCATCCCCGCAAACTATGATATTTCTTGATATAGAGCCTATCTCAAAACTAATTGACTATGCGCTAACGCGCTCGGTTTTGGGACAGGCTCTGCGGTTTTTCAGGCTTAAAGCCTTGCAAAACCGCGAATTTCAAGGCTGCTTTTCCAAGACTGAAGTTTTGGAAAAGCCTCTATAGATTGCGGTATTTCGCAAATATTTTGATTTAATCCCATACTGGCTGACTTGGCATATTTATTGCTGAGTCTTATTAGGGGTTTATATGTTGGATTTCCTGCGGATGGAGCACATACAGAAAAATTTTGGCGGAGTCCAGGCATTGCGGGATGTAAGTTTTTCGATAGAGGCGGGCCAGGTATGCGCCCTCATCGGGGAAAACGGGGCCGGAAAAAGCACCTTGGGGAAAATCATCGCCGGGGTGGAACCTGCCGACGGCGGAGCCCTCTTTCTGAACGGCGAGGCATACAATCCCCAAACCCCTCTGGAGGCCCAGAAGAAAGGGGTCGCCATGATATTCCAGGAACTGGATCTCTTTCCAAACCAGAGTGTGGCGGCGAATCTTGCCCTGGGAAACTTGGAACTGATGGACAAAAAACAAAAATTTGTCAACCGGAAAATTCTGGACAAGGCGGCCCGTCCCTGGCTTGAAAAAGTAGGGCTCAGTATCAGTTCCGATCTTCCCCTGGGTTCCCTTCCCATAGCCTATATCCAGCTTGTGGCCATAGCTCGGGCTTTAAGCATGAATACCCGGCTGATTGTCATGGATGAACCTACCAGCGCCCTTACCGGTGAGGCGACAGAAATCCTTTTTAATACCATCGGCAAGCTTATCGAGTCGGGAGTTACCGTGATCTACGTGTCCCACAAGATGGAGGAAATTTTCCGGATCGCCGATTCCATTGTTGTTATGCGGGACGGTAAATATATCGGCACGCGGAAAAAGTCCGAAACTGATGCCAATGAAATGATTTCCATGATGGTGGGGCGGACTTTCGCGGCGAAACCCAGGCAGGCCGTCCGTACCAAGACGGAGGTTCTTCTTTCCGTTAAGGATCTCCGTACTAAACGGCTTTCCGGGCTCAGTTTTGATCTCCGGGCAGGGGAAGTCCTGGGTATCGCGGGGCTGGTGGGTTCCGGCCGCACCGAACTAGGAGAGGCCCTCTTTGGCCTGGATTATATTCAGAGTGGCAGCATAGCCGTCAAAGGCCGGCCTTATATGCCCCGGTTCCCCCGGGACGCGATGAAGGCGGGGGTGGGGCTTATCCCGGAGGACCGCGGAAAGGAAGGCCTCTTTATAAAGCAGTCCGTGGCGGACAATATGGCCATTTCCGTCATGGAAGACAACCAGCGTTTTGGGTTTATTCGCCGGGATACTATCGCGGCCCTGGTATCGGACATGATCGGCAAGACCCGGCTCAAGGCGGCCAACGCCCGGGCCGGTGTCAATACCTTGAGCGGCGGCAACCAGCAAAAAGCCCTGGTTTGCCGCTGGCTTATGGTGGACCCCATGATCATTTTCCTGGACGATCCGACCCGGGGGGTAGATGTGGGAGCCAAGGAAGATATCTATGAAATTATAGAAACCCTGGCATCCAGGGATAAAGGTATTTTGTTTGTCAGTTCGGAACTGCCCGAGCTGCTGCGTTCCGCAGATCGCATCATGGTACTCTGCCAGGGCAGGGCGGCAGGCATTGTAGATGCCCGAAATACCAGCCAGCATGAACTGATGAGGCTGTCTATGGGTTACGGGGAAACCCTGCAAAACAACTGAGAAGGAGATCGAAATGGGCGGCGAAACAAATAGAAGGTTAATACAGAAATACGGGCACATTAATCTCCGCCTGCGTTCCATGTTTGCCAGGGCGAATCTCCAGCAAGTTATCGGGCTGGCGCTGCTCTTTATTGTCGCGGCGCTTATAAGCCCGGTGGCTAACAGGACGGGACAGAATATATTCCTCTCCGGGGCAAATTTGACGGATATTATGCGCCAGGTGTCCGAGAAAGGGATTATTGCCCTGGGCATGACCTTTGTCATCCTTACCGGCGGCATCGACCTGAGTGTCGGTTCCCTCCTTGCCCTGTCGGCAACCTTTACGGCGAATACCCTTACCAAATGGAAACCTGGTATTGC
Organism: Treponema sp.; assembly: GCA_031259515.1. GTDB lineage: Bacteria > Spirochaetota > Spirochaetia > Treponematales > Breznakiellaceae > JAIRLK01. The sequence goes on from JAIRLK010000089.1 coordinate 7,027, forward strand.
CTGGGGTACGGAAATATTTATCGTTGTCGTCCTGGCCCTGGTCATCTGTACGGCTTTTGGAACGCTCCAGGGCGCCCTTATCGCCAAACTCAAGGTACAGCCTTTTATCGTTACCCTGGCGGGGATGATCGGCATACGGGGCTTTGCCCGTTTTCTCACTACCAACGCGAATATCGATATAGGTTTCGGGGATGATATTTCCGCCCTCTTTGCCAAGACCATACAGAACAAGACCATCGTTATCTGTACTTTTATCGGACTGGCTATTATTTTCGGGATCATCCTTGCCCGGACCGTATTCGGCCTCCAGGTCAAGTCCGTGGGTGATAACCCCGTCGCCTCTCTGTACGCCGGCCTCCCGGTAACAAAGACCCTGATCTACACCTACGCCATTTCCGGCTTTCTGGTAGGCATCGCGGGTGTACTCCACTGCGCCCAGAATCACCAGGGAAATCCCAACGACGGGGTATCCTACGAGCTGGATGCCATTGCCGCAGTGGTAATCGGAGGGACCAGCATGACCGGCGGCAAGGGAACCATTACGGGGACAATCATCGGCGCTTTTATCCTTGGGATTCTGACGAATATTTTCCGCCTCAAGGGAGTAGATATCAATGTGGAAATGATGTGCAAGTCGGTAATTATCGTCATTGCCGTATGGCTCCAGATGCCCCGGAAAGTAAAGAATGCCGCTAGGCGGCAGGTTACTATCAATGTGCAATAACCGGTCCTGGACTGGTTCAAAATACACTATTTTATTGGAGGAAGAGTATGAAAAAGATTCTAGCCATCACGGTCATCGGTTTGACCGTGGCGAGCCTGGCCTTTAGCGCCGGGCAAAAGGCCGGAAGCGGCAAGAAATTGGTTATTTTTAGCCAATGCAACAACGCGGAACCCTACCAGGCGGCGCAGAATGCCTCATTCCAGCAACTTTGGGCCCAGTACCCCGAGGTGCAGTTTGAGATCATGGACGCTCAGCAGGATAACTCCACCCAGGTTTCCCAGATCGAGACGGCGATCCGTCGGTCCCCCGACCTCTTGATCGTGGCTCCCAACGAACGGGCGCCCCTTTCCGATGTGATGGGCAGGGCGAAAGCCGCCGGTATCCCGGTTATCTGTCTGGAGCGGGATATTGTGGATCACAATAACTTCGACACCTGGATTATGTCCGACAACCGTTCCATCGGCAAACTGGCCGGTGAATTTATTGTTGACTATCTAACCAAGAAGTACGGGAGCCCCAGAGGGAATGTAGTTGATATGCAGGGCCTCTTGGGTGTCGAAGGCGAGGAAAACCGGCGTGAAGGTGCTTGGGACGTGCTCAAGCAGTACCCCGACATCAAGCAGGTTGCCAAAGCCGAGGCCAAGTGGCTCCAGTCCGATGCCCGGGACCGCATGACCGAAATACTCCGGGTCCAGCCCCAGATCGACGTGCTCTACGGCCACAACGATCCTATGGCCATAGGCGCGTACCTTGCGGCGCAGGAATTGGGCCGTGAAAAAGAGATGATCTTCATCGGCGTAGACGGCCTTAACGGTGAAGCAGGCGGGATTAAAAAAGTAATTGACGGCATCCTAGCCGCTACTTTTGTCTATCCTCCCTGCACCGAGAAAGCGGTAGAGATAGGGTACAAGATGATAACCGATCCCAATTTCAAGCCCGAAAAGCAGTACGAAGTCCTGTCCCAGATGATTACCCCGGAGAACGCGGGCCAGCTCTACAAGCCCTAAGCCCGGCCTGTTTCCACTTTAAGCCTTCCTCCCCTGTAACAAGGGGAGGATTTTTTGTAACTATTCAGTCGTAACGCGGTTTGAGAACTTTTCGTGTTCTCTAGTGCTTTAACGAAGGAGGCTACCGTCCCCTTCCGCTCCCAATCGGCTCATTTCGGGCTAAAAGCCCCTTCATTTCGCCGATTTTCGCTATCCCCCGCAAGCGACTGAATAGTTACGATTTTTTTATTATGCTAGGCTGCTACGCCCCGACGCGCTTGCCCAGGGCTTCGGCGTGGGCGGGGGAAATGATGATGTCGCTCCAGTTGACCACCATCCCCTCCTTTTCCATTGCCCGCATTAGTTTGGCAAGGGCCTTGCCGGTAAAGGGGCTGGTCTTTTTGAGGAAGGCGGCGGCCTTTTTCCCCACAAGGCTTGACGCGCCGGAGAGTATTTTTGGCAGGGATTCGGGCATATTTCCCCTGAAAAGGGCGGTGCTTTCCGCAGCCACTGCCAGGTACTCGTAACCCGGCAGCCGCAGCCCGTCATCGGTCCAGGCGTCTAGCACATCGACGCGGTGGCCCATGGATTCCATGCCTTTGGCAAGAGCGGTAACGTAAGCGGGTATTCCCCCGCGGCGCGCGGGTGCGCTGATAAGGACTATTCTCATAAGATTCTCCTATAACGAACAAGTTAGCAGGCTGATTAAGCTAAAACGCCGGATAATTTCGAAGAAGAATAACCACGGAGTACTGGCGCTGAGTAC
>JAIRLK010000121.1 GCA_031259515.1 Treponema sp.
CCCGCGCCGTTGCCCGTATTCCGGCCCCGTCAGCCGCCCATTTGATTATGGCGTTCTTTACATCGGGCTTACAGCCGTTATACGTGTATTCCGCGTAAAATGTTTGGTGAGAACATTCCGTATTATTACAGGCATACCGCTTTTTACCGTTTGAAGTACCGTACGGGCGGACATCCTCACTCCCGCAAAACGGGCATTTTAATGCTACTGTTACCATTGCTTTTCCCTCCTGAAGGTTTTCGTACAGTATATCCCCTTTTACATTAATAAGTCCAGAACATTACCTTTTTCCAAAGGTTCTATCCTGGAATTATGTACAAACAAACCACCCCCGCCGAAAAATGTTTCACCTCAGCTCCTTCTGGAGGGATTGTTATGATTAAACCGGACAGCAGTGTTTTGGACTAGCTTTTTAGTTATTAGGCATCCACTTTTTCGACTAGGTTTTATTTTTAGGCATCACGGGGACCTATTCAGTTGCAGCGTACTACGGGATAATTTCCCCTATCGCGTCAAACCGCCCCGGACTGTCCGGCGGAAGGGCGGCTATACGGCAGCGCAGGCTCATCCCCGGGGAGAGGCCGCCGGCCCTGTCCGAGGTGGGAATCGCCAGCTTGAGGTAGTTCTCCGATACCGCCGGGGTAGAGGGACCATCCGCATCATTCAGAACTTCGGTAAGGGCTTCTACGGTTTTCCCCAGCCACCGCCTGACGTAACGTTCCCTGCCGCGCCGGGCCAGGTCTAGCAGGGCTTCCATCCGGCAGGTTATGTCCTTTTCGTTCACCGGGGGTTTCAACCCGGCGGCTTCGGTCCCGGGACGCCGGGAATAGGGGAAGGCGTGGATCCATGCAAAATCGAGTCTGTTACAGAGTTCGTAGGTCCGCTGGAATTCCGCATCGGTTTCCCCGGGAAAACCGGCGATGATATCACAGGCTATAAAGGGATCTTCCCGGCAGGAACGGAGTCCCTGTACCGCCGCCGTTATGTCCTCCGGGACGTACCAGCGCCGCATCCGTTTAAGGATTTCCCCGCTTCCGGACTGGACCGAAAGGTGAAAATGAGGCCGTATACGCGGGTTTTTCAGAACGGCGAGCAATTCAGGGCTTATGCTCCCGGGATCCAGGGAAGAGAGCCTAAGGGCTATGCGGGAAGCGCCCTGGAGCAAAAAGTCCAGCAGCTCCGGCAGTTCACGAGGTTTTCCCCCTCTCCGTCCGCCGTCATCCCGGTATTGGCTGATATTGACCCCGGTGAGCGTCGTTTCGCCATATCCCCGGTCTTCAAGCTCCCTGAGCCGTTCCAGCACCCTTCCGGCATCCTGGCTTACGCTCTTTCCCCGGGCCAAGGTTACCCGGCAATAGGAACAGGCGCGGTCGCAGCCGTCCTGTATTTTGAGGGAAGAACGGGAATGAAAAGAGAAATCCCCGGCGTTGAAGGCAAAGGGATCTCCCGCAGGAGATCCCGCCGCCAGGTCCCCGCACCAGTTTTCCAAGCCGGCTTTCGGGGATCCAAGACGCCGGGGCAAGTCTAACAGTGCGGACTTGAGATCCCCGGGCACCACCACAAGGCGGCGTTCCTCCGGAGAAAGTTCCTCCTCCAGGGCGGCCAGGGCAGGGCCGTCAAGCTGGGCATAACAACCGGTTACGATAAGGAGGGAATCGGGGTTGTCCTTAAGGGCTTTGCGAATGATACGCCGGGCTTTCTGTTCGGCTTTGGAGGTAACCGTACAGGTATTCACCACCAGGATATCCGCAACGGCAGGCCAGGGAACCAGGCTGAACCCTCCCGCCCTAAAAGAAGCGGCAATAGCCTCGCTTTCAAGCTGATTGAGTTTGCAACCCAGAGTCGCTATAGCAATGGAAGGCATTGCCCTTAGCGGTTCCCCAGGGATTGCCGGGCCCGGTCCAGGCCGCGGCGGGCATCGGAAAGATGGGCGTTAAGAACCAAGGCATGCTCGTAAGCCCGCACCGCATCTTGCAAGTCCCCGGCGCTTTCCCGGGCATAGGCTAGACGGGCCCACCATGCGGCGTTTCCCGGCATGTAATGGACCGCCATAGACAGGGCCATGTCCGCGTGGCGGAAACGCCCAAGACGTATGTATATCTCGCCCAGGAAATAATAAACCGTGTCGAGGCGGCCGCCTTCGGGGGCAAGATTGATGTACTCCTGAAAATATTGCAGGGATTCAGCGTTCCGCCCCTGGTAATAGTTCACTTCCCCAAGGATTTCGACGATCCTGATGTCATACCGGCTGATGTTTCTCCCTGCCAGGGCATAGGTACGGGCCTCTTCGTACCGGTTAAGCTGGATAAGGCTCCAACAGATGACCACATGGGATTCAAGGCTGTTTGGATTAGCCGCAAGCTCGTTCTTACAGATAAGGACGGCAGCCTCGTAATTACCGTTCCGGTATTCAACAAGCGCATCGGGCCTTATCTGGGCATAGATAGCGGCGGTTTGGAGCAGGAATAGCGCCACACTCATCTTTCGGCAAATTTTTTTCATTTTTCAGATTGCAAATTCCGTTCCTTCATAGTACACAAACCGTTAAAGGAACATCCTGTCTCCATACTGATCTCAGGCGTTGTTATGTTCCCCGTCAATTTTCCCGTTGCGGTTATTTCCACTTTTTCCAGGGCATTCACATCTCCCTTCACCACTCCGCGAATTATCACCTTGGATGTATCAATGCTGGCCTCAACCACCCCAGACTCATCCACAACGAGGAGCCCTTTGGCGTCGATTATCCCGGAAACCTTCCCCCGGATAAGAAAAGGCTTTTCAAATTGAAGGGTCCCGGAAAAATCTATGTCCGATGATAAAATCGTATCGAAATCTTCATCTTCAAGCATGTCATTATGAACATCGGTCATTAAAACCCTCCGCAACTAAATCTTACAGGGCCGGAGAACATCAAGTCAATAGGAATTGGATGCGGTTGCTTTTTCGGTGTAAATCAAGCGGCGACTATCAGGAGAGTGACCTTGTATTGAGCATTCTCATCTGCAACAGGCTCTGAGGCATTACCTTTTTTGGATTAGATTATTTATGCGGCAATTCGACTACTTGACTAATTCGCGGGGTTTCAAGTACGATATGCAACGAGCCTGTGAGACTTTACGTATTTCGAGGCTCCCTGGTCTCTGGAACCGGACAGGTTTTGAGGAGGCGCGGGCCGCTAGCTCAGTAGGTAGAGCAACGCCCTTTTAAGGCGTGGGTCACACGTTCGAATCGTGTGCGGCTCAATATTAATGCTGTACTAATCGTGGGACGGGTTTTTCCGCACTTGTTCTATGGCGTTTGAAACCGCCTCTTTAAT
>JAIRLK010000140.1 GCA_031259515.1 Treponema sp.
CACGGCCTGCGCCGCCTCAACGCCAAACGGGAAGACACGGCGATTATCGGGGACCGGATGGACACGGATATAGTCGCCGGGATGGAGGCCGAGATTGAAACTATCCTGGTTCTTTCGGGGGTTACCTCCCGTGAGGACATCCCCCGCTTCCCCTACCGGCCCATGCACATACTGGAAGGGGTGTACGAGATTCCCGAATGAGCCTCCGTTCTGTTTATGCGGGGGAACGCCCGACGCCTATCATAAAGCGCCAAACCTGTGGTAGTATGATACCGGATGTGGATTTTATTGCTTTTGATTTTTATCTCCGCTTTGCCGACTATCGGCGTTTTTATCTGGTTCCGTCTTGTTAAATATCCGCTTACCCTTCCCGTGTTTCTTTGCGCTCTGCTGATTGGCGCTCTGGCCCTTCTTGTCGCGGGCTTTTTTCAGGCTTTTTTTCCGCCCCTCGATAATCTCAATCTGCGTACACTCCTCTTTAGGCTGATGGTACAGATTGCGCTCACCGAAGAGGCGGGCCGCCTTCTGATCCTGCTTGTCATGTCTTTGTTCCTTGCCCGTTTTACGAAAGCCCCTGCGGATTCCGCCCTTCCTGTGGAAAACTTCGGTTCTGCGGTGGGCCTCCTTGCCGGTCTGGGTTTCGCCATAGTTGAGACCGCAACCTACGGCGCGGCCAGTCCGCGCATCGCCCTGCTGCGGGCTTTTACCGCAGCCCCTCTGCACGGCGCTTGCGGGAGCCGGGTGGGTATTACCGTGTTCAATTTCAGGGCGGCCCCCGTCCGGGGCGTTTTCCGCTTCTTTTCCGCCGTGATCATTCACGGAATGTACAATTTCATGGTAATAAACCCTGATATGCCCATAGTATTCCCCATCCTGCTGGTCGCCGCCTCCCTGTTTTCCGCCCTGCAAACCGTCCGTCCGCGCAATTCCGCCGCCGGCGCGGTTTAACCCGCGCCGGGCTAAAGTTTGTATGTCCGAAATAAAATTTTGATAGAAGAAAAAAGGGAAGCCAATCCACCCCACTGGATTGTGATTTTTGCAATGTTTTTGATGATCTTAACAATGGATATTGCGGAAAACCCACTTTATAATTGATGATATTTTAAGGAGAAATACACTATGAAAAAAGCAATTGTAATTTTATTGACTTTGGCGGTTCTTGTGGCGGTTGTGCCCAACGCAAGTGCCGGTGGCAAAGGGGAGGAGTCCCAGGGCGCCGCAGGGGCGACAAAAACCTTTAGTATGAAGATCGGCCATGCTCAACCAACGAACAACCCAAGGCATGTTTCTCTTGAAGCATTCAAGAAAATCGTGGAGGAAAAGACAAACGGCGGTATAAAGGTGGAAATTTTCCCTGCCGGCCAGCTTGGTACTGAAAAGGAGATGCTTGAGCAGGTTTGTTCCGGGGTCATTCAGGGCTTTCGGGGAGGGCAGTTCGACTTCCTGCCCAAGCTGCTCATTTTCAGTCTTCCCTTCCTTACCGAAAACAGTGAGGAAATTAATCGCCTCATGAATTCGGACTTTGCCAAGGAAGTCTGCAAAGACTCCATAAAAGACGGAGCTATTATCCTTGGCCTTGGGGATGCCGGCGGCTATAGGCAGCTCTCCAACAACAAGCACCTGATCACAAAACCAGCCGATCTGGTGGGGCTCAAGATGCGGACTAACGGCATGGATACCATGGACAAGACTCTCAAAGCCCTGGGGGCGAGTACGATCTCGGTACCCTACAACGACCTGTACATGGCCCTTAAAACCGGTATTGCCGACGGGCAGGAAAATCCCTTCGTAAACGTAGAAGGTATGAAGTTCTACGAGGTACAGAAGTATTTCACTGATATCCGATACCAGTTTCACCCGGATCCTTTCTATGTAAATGTGGCGTGGTATAACACCCTTCCCGAAGAGTACAAGCGAATCATCAATGACGCAACTACGGAATCTATGGTAGTCAACAACAAGGTGATTGCGGATAATCAGCAGGCCGCTTTGGATGTGATTAAAGCCAACGCTGAAGTGTACACACTGAGTCCTACGGAACGGCAGGCGTTCAAAGACGCAGTGGAAGTTGTATATGACCAGTATTTAAAGGAAGGACGGCTCACCCAGGCGGAGCTTGACAAAATGCGTGCTCTCGTAGCCGGAAAGTAAAGTCTGCGGCGGCGGGCCTTTTATGGACAAATTTTTTCTAAGGGCGGGAAAATTACTCAACAAGATATATTCCGCTATTGGCATTTTTGCAATGGCATTGATGGCCGTCTGCGTGATTTTCGCGGTAGTTGCCCGTTACTGTTTCAATATTTCTTTCCGGCAGATGGAAGAATTTATCTCCTTTGTGTTTGCTTTCACCACCTTCTGGGGAATTGGAATCTGTATACTCAGCAATGACCATGTAAAGATAGACAGCATTGTGAATGCCTTACCAAGGCCCGTCCGCCGTATTGTTAGTTTTTTCGATTTCGCCGTAATCATTGTGGTACTGGTGGTAATGATCTGGTACGGCGCCGATTATACAAAAAGATATGGTCACCAAATCTCCTTTGGTATGAGGATTCCCTATTTTTGGATGTACGGCCTCATACCCCTTTGCTGTTTCATCGGCCTTATCTGCATATTTATCAAGATCGGCAACTATATCAGGATGATTCGGGATAACAAAGACTAAGGCCATGTTATTTCTGTACAGATCATTAATAAAAACCGAGGCTTTATTGGTTCCAGGAGTATTGCAATGGCAATGATTATTTTGCTTGTTTTTCTTATCCTTTTTGCGATTTTTGGGGTGCCAATCGCGTTTGCGATTGGCGCGTCAAGCCTCGCGTACATCGAAGCATTTGCCCCCAGTTTCATTCAAATGCTGCCCCAGCGGGTATGGGGCGGAGTGTTCGGCTTCCTGATGGTGGCCATGCCCCTATTCATGCTTGCCGGAGAACTGATGAATATGGGTGGCATCACGAAACGTATTGTCGATTTCAGTCTTTATCTGGTACGGCCCTTCAATGGCGGCCTCGGTGAAGTAAACATCGTAGGCAGTATGATTTTTGGCGGCATCTCCGGTTCTTCCGTGGCAGACACCTCGGCCTTGGGTTCGATACTTGTCCCCGCGATGGAAAAAAACGGGTATCCGCCCCGGGTAAGCGCCGGGGTGACTGTGGCATCTTCCACCATGGGGATGATCATACCCCCAAGCGTTCCGATGGTTGTGTACGCTATGGTTTCCGGGGAGTCTGTGGGGAAACTCTTCATAGCCGCCTTGATCCCCGGACTGCTCATCGGTATTACCCAATGCGTGGTGATGTACGTGGTATCGGTTAAAAACGGTTATCATCCCCCAAAAGAACCTTTCAATTTCAGGCATTTTATCAAGACGATGCTTTACGGACTTCCGGCGATTCTTATGCCCCTGGTGGTGGTAATCTGTGTGAGCTTTGGCATCTGTACCGCCAGCGAGTCCGCAGGGATTGCGGTAGCTTACTCCCTCATCGTGGGTCTTTTTGTGTACCGGGAACTCACGGTCAAGGACCTTATCACGGCCCTTAAAAAGACCCTGATTTCCTCAAGTTCTATCATGATCATCATCGGCTTTACCACAATTTTTACTTGGCTTCTGACGATGGCGAATGTGCCTCAAATTATTGCGGGTTTTTTTCTCGCCATGCATCTGCCAACCTGGGGTTATGGCCTCATGTTTGTGGCGCTCATTCTCATTGTTGGCTGCTTTGTTGATGTTTCCCCTGCGATACTGCTGCTTACTCCCATACTTCTTCCGGTCATGCGGGATATCGGAATCACCGATTTGCAGTTCGGCGCGATGATGATTACCGGTCTCGCCATCGGTCTCGTAACGCCGCCTGTGGGAATGTGCCTTAACGCCTGTACCAAGATCAACAAGATGCCGATTGAGGAAATTTTCAAGGGGGCGAGGCCTTATCTCATCTGCAATGTGATTGTACTGATCTTGATCAGTGTGTTTCCACCCCTTACCACCTGGCTGCCGTCAAAAATTTCGTACTGAAACAAACGGGGTTATGGGGCCGCCTGCCACGGGCCGGGCCCCGCAAACCCCTTCACACGAGCTAAACTTGACCTCTGGACAGAAAGCGATTTTTCCACTAGACTACAAGCGGATTTCCAAATGGCGCCGTACCCAAGCGGTAAGGGAGAGGTCTGCAAAACCTTTATGCAGCAGTTCGATTCTGCTCGGCGCCTGACAGCCAGCTACACTTACTACTGGCCAATTTTTATACAAAATATGTAACTATTCAGTCGCCAGCGGGGGATAGCGAAAATCGGCGGAATGAAGGGGCTTTTAGCCCCGAAATGAGCCGATTGGGAGCGAAAGGGGGCGGTAGCCCCCTTTGTTAAAGCA
>JAIRLK010000166.1 GCA_031259515.1 Treponema sp.
CGACAGGGCCGGAAAGTCCGACTGGATGTTGAGGATCACCAGCTTGTTCCCCTTGGGAAGCTGCTTGTTGAGGTAATCCGAGGTTTCCCGGATGGCGGCGGTCAGTTCATCCGCCGGGATTGGCGGCGGGTTGGCGGCGGGTTCGGGCCCGCTGCCGCACCCCAAAACCAGCGCCGCCGCCAGCAGTCCCCCTAGAAACTTTTTCTTTGTCATTGTTTCTTCTCCTTGCATTTTTGTTACACGCCGTATACGCCCGAATTCCGTATACTGAATATCCATCCCCGCGCTTGCTTCTCTTCCTTTACCCCTGGGGAATACGCGCCTGAACCAGCGGCCCCCAGGGGCCGTTCTTTCCCTCGTTTTTTATAAAATACCGGTATGTCCCGTCGGCGCTAAATTCCCATCTCTTACCGCTGCTCTCGTATGTCTTGCCGCCCACTTCATTGGTTCCCGTTGAAGACGGCAACTCCGGCGCTGTTTCATCTGCGGTCTTTCCCGCCGTCAAAATGGTGTATGCAAACCCGTAAAAACGGATAATGCCTTTGTTTAAGAGGCTGTTCCAAACCTGACGTTTTGGAACAGCCTCTTATGGTATCAATGCCGATACTATCGGTCCCCACGGCCCCTGCCTGCCGCCGTTCTCTATCTGCACGGCGAACCAGGCCGTCTTCCCGCTGTCGCCATAGGCGAACTCAATTACGTCCTTCTTCCGTCTGGTGTAGAAGGATTTGTGTAACTCATCGGGGTTTGCGGGAGGCGTTTCGCCGGGGGCGACAACGCGGTACCAGATACGGCAGCCTTTGTTGGCGGGGTCGGCGGCGCTTCCGGTAACGTAGACGATTTTTACGCCCAATTCATGCCGTCCGGTAAGGTAGGTTTCTACGGCGGCCTGCGCCGTGGGAGCGCCGCTTACCGTCGGGGTGCTGTCATGGGGTTTAAGGCCCAGGCTTACGTAGTCTGAATCAAGCAAGGGCGGGGTGAGGAAGTAGCGGCGCTTCATGTCCCGCATAAAGGCGGTGAGGGCGTCAAAGGCCTCCTTGCACCGGGCGGTTGCCACCGGGGTACGGGTGGACTCGTTCTGCGCGGCGGCAAGCGCGGTTTCGGCGTCGTTGGTGAAAACGTGCAGGTTTGCCAAAATGACGTCGGGAACGCCCCATGCGGCTTTTTGGCTCGCCGCGGCGGACTGCCAGTCCCGTGCCATTGCCAAAATAGTTTCCCGGTTTGTCGGGAGCCAGTCTTTGTGTACAGCCATATCAGGCCTCCTTCTCTATTTTTGGGGCTGCTTTGCCCCTGTTTGCTCTGAAAAAGTTCCCGTTTACGTTGAAGGGGAACCTCTTTGGCATGAAGGGGCTCCCCTTTAACCCGGTGGGGCTCCCCTTTGATATGAAGGGGCTCCCCTTTGACATGAAAGGGTTCCTCTTTGACATGAAAGGGCTCCTCTTTGACATGAAGGGGTTCCCCTTTGACATGAAAGGGCTCCTCTTTGATATGAAGGGGTTCCCCTTTAACGTGAAAGGGTTCCCCTTTGGCGTGGTTTTACGTGTTTTTGAGGAAATTTGAGGGAAAAACTGCGTGTTTTGGTAAACCGAAAGGAAGCCAGGCCTTAGGTACTTGACACGCCGGCTTCTTAATATATTATAATGTGAGCCGTGAGCCGTGAGCCGTGAGCCGTGAGCCGTGAGCCGTGAGCCGTGAGCCGTGAGCCGGCAAGGGCGCTTTGCGCCCTTGCCACGGAGTTTGCGCGCCAACCGTAACGTGCAAACTCCACGGGAATTGCCGCAAAGAATAACGCGCAGACGGAGCGCGTGCTGTTTTGTTGCCTGCCGGTGTTAAAACCATACTAATAGGGTAGCATGGTTGAAAAATTTGTGCAATAAACGTTTATGATCCTCTGCAGTTATATTGTATTGTACGGAGAGAAGGGAGAATATGTTACGAAATATATCTATAGCCGCGCGGGTGGTTATTATTATAGGCGTTTTGGCGTTTTCGATAATCGGTCTGGTGGTTACGGTTTATTTTACCGCCGACAGCGTTAAGGACGCGGGTATCGCCGATGCCGAGATGGTGATGTTTGAAGGGCAGAAAGAGAAGATCCGGCTGGGTACGCAGACTATGGCGGCCGCCCTGAGCAAAGCCTTAGCCGGGGTACAGGACCGGCAGGAACAGCATGACATTATCAGCGCCTACATCACGGAGTACCGTTTTGAGGACGATAAATCCGGGTATTACTACACTTATATCGGTACGAAGATCTTCATGCACCCTACCCTGGCCGAGCGTGAAGGGGAGGATTTGGGACAGACCGCCGATGCGAACGGGGTCTACTATGTGCGGGAACTCTATGAAAACGCCCAAAAAGGCGGCGGTTTCGTTTCGTTTGTCTTTCCTAAGCCGCCGGCTATGGAAAACACCCCCAAACTGGCGTATGTGGAGTTTATTCCCGGTACGGATATTTGGATTTCCACGGGTATCTATATTGATACGATTGATGTCCACAAGGCCGAGGTGGAACAGCTCTTGGCCGCGTTCGTGCGTACCCGTATGCTCCTTATCCTGGGCTGCGTTTTTGGGCTGGCCGCGGCGATTCTGGTCCCCCTCTGCGTGGTTACTTTCAGGTCTATTACGCAGCCCCTGCACGAAACGGTCCTGATGGCGGAACAGCTTGCGTCGGGGGATCTTTCGGCGAACCTCGCCGTAACCGGCAAAGACGAGATGGCGCTGCTGCAAAATTCCTTCGTCCGTATGACCGGGAATCTGAGGAACCTGGTGGAAAACATTATCCGGTCCTTTGAGACCATGCAGTCCAACGACGCGGAACTGAACCGGGTGATTGCCGACACATCCCAGGCTGCGGAGGAAATAAGCGGGTCTGTCAACAACCTGCAAGATCTGGGCGAGCAGGTTCGAGGGGAAACAGGGCGGGTAAATCAGGACATTGCCAATATTGACGGTGAACTTACCGCCCTGGGCGGAATTATTCGGGAACAGCGGGCTCAACTGGGCATTTCAACGTTAGCCATCAAAGAGATGACCGCAAATATCGCGGCCATTGAAAAGCGTATCCTGACCCTGGGGGACAACCTGAATCGTCTGCTGGATAGTTCCCGCACGGAACACGGCCATATCGCCAAATCCACTGAAACGATCAGCCTGGTGGAGGCCGATTCAGGCGCCCTGCTTGAGATGAACAAGGTCATCGCGGCGGTGGCGGCTCAGACCAATCTTTTGGCAATAAACGCCGCCATTGAAGCCGCCCATGCGGGAGAAGCGGGCCGGGGTTTCGCGGTGGTGGCGGATGAAATACGGAAACTTTCGGAGACCACCGCGGAACAGGCGAAGAATTCAAACCTGACCCTGACGGCTATACGGGGCCGGATAGCCGATATTGCCAAGATAGGGCATCGTATTGAGCGGTCTTTTGGAGAGACCAGCGTCATAGTCCAAGAGATCAACGCCCTGGTCGTGGAAATTGAAAAATCTATGGAGGAACAGGCCAAGGGCTCCGGGTTAATCCTGGAAAGCCTGGAGCGGATAGACGTAATAACCGAAAAGGTACAGTCCAGGGCGGCAACGATAAAGGCCGAATCCGATCAGTCCATAAGCGCCACGGAAAAGCTGGCGGACATGGGCGCCGCCACGCGGCAGGAGATCGCCGGTATTGTCTCCCAGGTAAGCCAGGTGTCGAAGTCCGCTCAGGTCGCCCACGCAACGGTGGATCAAAACAGCGAGGGGCTTAATGCCCTTTACGGCGCAATCGCCCAGTTTAAGATGTGAGAAATCTCCAAGCGTAGCAGCGTAGCAGCGCAACAGTGTAGCAGCAGGGCGCTCCGGTACGTCTTGCCGGTTCCTCATTTTAGGTATACATTGTCCCCATGCAATTCAGATCCACTAAATCCCATGAAAACCCGGTATCGTTTAAGGAAGCGGTTTTGCGCTGCCTGCCCCCGGATGGAGGGCTGTATGTACCTGCTTCGGTTCTGGATATGCGGCAATATTTTCTCTATATGGATGCCGAGACAAGCTATCCTGAACTGGCGGCCACCGTTGCTCCCGGCCTGCTCCAGGGCGAACTGAACCCGTTTTCCGCATCCAGAGTTGCGGAGAGCGCCTTTGATTTTGAGCCCGAACTGCGGCGGCTTGACGAAAGGTTTTCCCTTTTAACCCTCTACAACGGTCCCACGGGGATCTTTAAGGATTTCGGCATAGCTTTCCTGGCGGCGGTTATGGAAGAGCTTCTCAAAAACCACCGCCCGGCCATGATCATTTCCGCTGCCCGTGGGGATACGGGGGTAAGCATCGCCAACGCCTTCCGCAACCGCCAAAACATCATGTCGGTACTCCTCTATCCTTCCGGCGCCATCCAGGGGCTTGATCCGGCGGCCTCTGTTCCCAAGGGGGGAAACATCATCCCCATTCAGATTGAAGGGTCTTTTGACGAATGTCAGCGGCTGGTTACCGAGATCATCCAGGACCGGCCCTATGCGGAACGGTATGGCATTACCAGCGCCAACGCCATCAACGTAGGGCGTCTTTTGCCCCAGTCATTTTATTTCCTCTACGCCTTTGTTAAGATAAAGAAGTATTTGAAAGGGGACTTGTTGTTCAGCGTCCCATCGGGGAACTTCGGCAACCTGATTGCCGGACTTTACGCCTGGAAATTCGGGATGCCGGTGAACGGCGTCATCGCCGCCATGAACGCCAACAACGCCTTTGGCGATTTTATCAAGGGGCGGAAGTTTATCCCCCAGCCGGTGAAAGTTACCAATTCCCCCGCGCTGGATGTGGGGTATCCTTCAAATTATGAGCGGATGGTTTCGTTTTACGATGAAGCGCCTTCGGTTATGAGGAACATGGTTTTTCCCGCCGCTGTGGACAACGATGAAACCCTAAAAGCCCTGGAGCGTTTTTGGAAGCGGTACGGTATCATCCTCGATCCCCACGCTGCGGTAGCCTATGCGGCGGCGGAACGGGTTTCCTCCGCCTTTGATCCCGGCAGCCATGTGGTCATCATCGCCACGGGCCATCCCGCAAAGAAAGCGGCCACGGTGATGCAGGCTACCGGTCAGACCCTTGATCTTCCCCAGCGGCTGTCCATGCTCCGGGAAAAATCGGATCCCCTGGCGGTAATCAAGCCCAGCCTTGACGCCCTGGAGACAGCCATTGCCAGTTGTTTTTGATCTTTATTTATATCTTTATTTATAAAGGAGATTTTATGATACGTTTCCAGAAATTTCCACGGGTCCTGTTGTTTGTGATGTTTGTTTCCGGGGCATTGTTCTTTCC
>JAIRLK010000336.1 GCA_031259515.1 Treponema sp.
TCCTGGGAAATCAGAGAATGGAGGGGTAAGGGGCTATGCGGGTAACATAGCTCCCCTACCCCGGGGTTTTGAGGAGCCGGCTAAGGCTTAAAAAGCGGCTCCTCAATTTGGAAACATAGTCCGGTTCCTTTTACCGTAGTGAGAGAGTTGGTCCTCGCTTACCACGGTATCAACGAGGGGAGCCGGACTTTTTGAAAATAATAGTCCGGTTCCTTTTACCGCAGTGAGAGAGTTGGTCCTCGCTTGCCACGGTATCAACGAGGGGAGCCGGACTTTCTTTTTTCAGGATACTCTATGTCCTTCATTATTACAAGTAATAATGTGGCTGTTGCAAAACTTCGATTTTGAAATAACAACCTTTAAAAAACACCGTCCCGCCCGGCCTTAGTAAAGGGCTTTTAAGCCCCGGAAACTGCAACCCCCCCTCACAGGGCAAGACCGCCGGACTGCTTTTTCAGAGAGAGGCGGATAAGGCCCGTATTTTTCCGATGTCCAGTTCCGCAACTTCCGCGGTTTCCTCAATAGTCCAGCCCTTTTTCAGGAGATTACGGGCTACCTCTTCCCGGCCCAGGCGTATCCACTTAGGAAGAATACCGGTCCTCATCAGAACATCTTCTACCGTCATCCTGTCCTTGGTCATCTTTGTTACCTCCTCAAAGGCTTTCAAATTCGCCTGTATCAGCGCGTATAGATAAGCGTCCAATGGCGCCGCTTCTATCAGTTCTTTGCTCTTCTTTAATATACGTGACATTTCTTCCCGTTCCAACCCTCGGTTGAGATATTTCAACACCCAGTTGGCCGATGAACCTCCATCCTTGTTCGTACCAAGTTTCTTTGTCTCTAGTATCTGTATGGGCAGGTAATCTCCTTTTACGTAATGTATCCCGCTCTCCACTTCCTCTACCCGGTAATGCCGGACCTCCTTTAAGTACCGGATGAGCTTCCGGGGGTATGTATTCCCCACAAAGGTTAGCGTCATATCGCCCATTTCCACATCCGCAGTGAGGGCGGCGAAAAGGGCAACATAGGCATAGGCTTTGTAGAAATCTTTGATGGACAGATAGTCCTGCGGGCTTTTGTATTCCAGAATGTTTATCTTCTTGAATATTCGGGCGATATTCTTGTCAATGGTAACATCTGAGGGTTTGACGATGATAATGGTATCAATACGGAGCGGTTCGGTGGTGAGCGGGTGTTCCTGTTTGAATTCGAGAATATCTTTGTAGTCTATCAGCTCCGCCTGTATCGCCTGGAAAAAGGCGGAATGCCACTGGATATTTTCCGGGGTGGAAGCGGATGTTTGCGGGGTGTCCATGGGAACCTCTGCTTTCACTATAGGGGAATTCCGGCCCGGCTATCAACCGGGATCCGGGGCGGACTCTTGTCCTTTTCCGCGTCCCGTGGTATAGTTGTGTTATTATGTTTTTCGGGGGCGGATATGAAGCAGCATGTGGTGTCGGCCCTGGTGGAAAACCGGGCGGGAACCCTTAGCCGGGTGTCCGGGCTTTTCAGCCGCCGGGGTTTTAACATCGACAGCTTGACCGTTGGGGAAACGGAAGACTCTTCGGTCTCCCGGATGACCATCGCGGTAACCGGAGCGGATTCGGTGTTAGAGCAGATTATTAAACAGTTAAGTAAACTCGTTGATGTGATCGCGGTGCGGGAGCTGGATTCCTCATCCTGCGTCCGCCGGGAAATCCTCCTGGTGAAGGTGGACGCCGATGAGAAAACCCGGCCTGCGGTTCTTGAAGTCGCTACTATTTTCCGTTCCCGTGTTATTGATGTATCTCCCTCCACCATTACCATTGAGGCCACCGGCGATATTGATAAGCTCAACGGCCTCCTTCTGCTCCTGCGCCCTTACGGCGTTCTTGAACTTGCCCGCACCGGCCTTGTAGCCCTGGAGCGGGGCGCCGGGGTACTTTCCCTACCTTCCGTACTAAGCGTTAGCAACTAACCGGCAATTGCGCGGACGGATCCGGGCCTAGTTCCTGGATACCCGCCGTAAGACAATTACCGGATTCTCACAAAACCATACCTGCGGGTATGAAGGAGGCATTATGGCTGTTATGTTTTATGAAAAAGACTGCGATCTGGGGGTGCTAAAAGGCAAGACCATCGCGGTGATCGGTTACGGTTCCCAGGGCCACGCCCACGCGTTGAACGCGAAGGAATCGGGGCTCAAGGTGATTGTGGGCCTTTACGAGGGGTCGCCTTCCTGGAAAAAAGCCGAGGACGCGGGGCTGGAGGTAAAAACCGCCAAAGACGCGGCAGCGGCGGCGGATTTCATCATGATCCTCGTCAACGATGAGAAGCAGGCCGCCCTTTACCGGGAGGCTATCCTGCCGGGCCTCAAGACGGACAAAACCGGCCCAAAGACCCTGGCCTTTGCCCACGGATTCAACATCCACTTCGGGCAGATCAGGCCGCCTGAGGACATCAACGTGGTGATGATAGCCCCCAAAGGTCCGGGCCACACGGTACGGGAGCAGTATAAGGCCGGGGCCGGGGTACCCTGCCTTATCGCGGTACACCAGGATGCGGGAGGCGCCAAGCGTCTGGCCCTGGCGTACGCGGCGGCCATAGGCGGAGCGCGGGCGGGAGTGCTGGAAACCACGTTTAAGGAAGAGACCGAGACGGACCTTTTCGGGGAACAGGCGGTGCTGTGCGGCGGGGTTTCGGCTCTGATGAAGGCGGGCTACGAGGTCCTGGTGGAAGCGGGGTATCAGCCGGAAAGCGCCTACTTTGAAGTCATGCACGAGATGAAGCTCATCATAGACCTAGTGAACCGGGGCGGCCTGTCCTTTATGCGGTACTCCATCTCCGATACCGCCGAATACGGCGATTATGTTACCGGTCCCAAGATCATCACCGAAGACACCAAGAACACCATGCGGCAGGTACTTCGGGACATTCAGACCGGTAAATTCGCTAAGGACTGGATCAGCGAAAATCAGGTGAACCGCCCGTTCTTCAACAGGATGAGGGACATTGAGGCCCAACACCCCATTGAGCAGGTGGGGAAAGAGCTCCGTTCTATGATGCCTTGGATAAAAAAGAACGAAGAAAAATGAACGCCTAAGAGGAGGTCCCTATGGCCCGTACTGTGTACATTTTTGACACCACCCTCCGGGACGGCGAACAAGCCCCGGGGTGTAGCATGAATTTGCGGGAAAAGATTGAGGTGGCCCGCCGGCTTGAAAAGCTGAAGGTAGATGTCATGGAGGCGGGGTTTCCCGCGTCAAGTCCCGGAGACCTGGAAGCCGTAAAGGCTATCGCGGAGATAGTCAAGGACAGCGCCGTAGCGGGCCTGTGCCGGTCGCTGGAAAAGGATATAGACGCGGCGCGGGAAGCCCTTGCCTCCGCAGTCCAGCCCAGGGTACACCTATTCCTGGCGACCTCCCCTATTCACCTGGAGTACAAGCTGAAGATGATGCCGGACCAGGTTCTGGAAAGGGCGGAGGCTTCGGTAAAGTACGCCCGGAAGTTCTGTTCCGACATTGAGTTTTCCGCGGAAGATGCCTTCCGCAGCGATCCCGGTTTTGTCTGCCGGGTCTTTGGCGCGGCCATAGCCGCCGGGGCCTCAACGGTCAACTTCCCGGATACCGTAGGCTACGCCATGCCGGAAGAATTCGGGAACCGCATCCGCTATATCAAGGAACATACTCCGGGAATGGACAAGGCCCGGCTTTCGGTACACTGCCACAACGATTTGGGATTGGCGGTGGCCAACAGCTTGGCCGCGATTCAGAATGGGGCGGATCAGGTGGAATGTACGATTAACGGCCTGGGAGAACGGGCGGGGAACGCCTCCCTTGAGGAAATCGTCATGTCCCTGCGGGTCAGGAAGGACCTGTTCGACGCGGACACCCAGATCGATACCACCCAGATCTACGCCGTAAGCCGCTTGGTGAGCCAGGTTACCGGGGTTAAGGTACAGCCCAACAAGGCCGTTGTCGGGGAAAACGCCTTTGCCCACGAAGCGGGGATACACCAGCACGGCGTTCTGGTTAACCGGTCCACCTACGAGATCATGACCCCTGAGTCCATTGGCATTCCCAAGAACCGTATGGTCCTGGGCAAACATTCGGGCCGCCACGCCTTTGAGGAACGCCTCAGAGAACTCGGCTTACCGGCGGAAGGGCCGATCTTGGAACGGGTCTTTGCCCAGTTCAAGGATTTGGCGGACAAGAAGAAGGCGGTCAGCGACCGGGATATTGAGGCCCTGGTGATGGGCGCCGCGGCGGCGGTTCCGGAAACCTGGAAGCTGGATCACTGGGCGGTGAACACCGGTTCCGCCCTGGGGGCCAGCGGCGTCATCAGGCTTCAGGACCGGGACGGGCAAACCAAAAAGCTGGTTACTTTGGGGGACGGTCCCATTCACGCCATCTTCCTGGCTATCAACCACATCATCAAGAAGGACCCGGAACTTGAACTCTACGAAATCGGGGCCATTACGGGCGACGCTTCCGCCCAGGGCGAGACCATGGTGAAGATAGGCTGGAATGGACGGCACTGGAACGGACGGGGGATCTCCACCGACATCATAGAATCTTCTATCAAAGCGTATCTTTCGGCGATCAACGCCATGGAATGGGAACTCTCCGTCGGGGGAACCGCTATGCAGGAAGACGCGGTAAGAGGCGGGGTGTAATGTCTTCGGATAAAGACGGCGCTTCCGGGGCGTCTATCGAAATACTTGATACTACGTTGAGGGATGGCGCTCAGGGAGAGGGGATAAGTTTTTCCGTTCAGGATAAACTCGCCATAGCCCGGGCCCTAGATGAGCTGGGCGTCGCCTGGATCGAGGCGGGGAATCCCGGGAGTAATCCCAAAGACATGGAGTTCTTCCGCCTTGCCGAAAGCCTCAAACTGGAAAACGCCCGGCTCTGCGCTTTTGGGGCCACCCGGAAGAAGGGCCTTGCCCCGGCGGAGGATCCTCACCTGCAAAGCCTCCTGTCCGCTGAAACCGGGGGGGTGGCGATCTTCGGGAAAAGCTGGGACCTGCATGTAACCGAGGTCCTGCGGGTAAGCCTTGAGGAAAACCTGGACATGATAGCCCAAACCGTCTCCTTTCTTACGGAACGGGGCCGCCGGGTCATCTACGATGCGGAGCATTTCTTTGACGGTTTCGGGGCTAACCGGGATTACGCTCTTGCCACGCTCAAGGCGGCCTGGGAAGCCGGCGCTTCCCGACTGGTCCTCTGCGACACCAACGGCGGAACCTTCCCGGACGCCATAAGCGCCGCTGTCCGGGCGGTAATGGAGGCGTTTCCGCACGGCGCGGATGCCGGCCTCCTTACCGGCATACACGCCCACAACGACGCGGGCATGGCCGCCGCCAACACGGTAACTGCGGTGCAGGCCGGGTGCCGCCATGTACAGGGGACCCTAGCGGGCTTTGGGGAGCGGTGCGGCAACACCGCCTTGGCCTCAGTAATCCCCAGCATCAGCCTCAAGCTGGGCCTTCCCTGCCTGCCCGAAGGCCGGCTGGAACGCCTGTTCGACCTGACCCGGAAGGTGGCGGAGATCGCCAACGTAACGGTCCCCGACGACATGCCCTATGTGGGGGCCCACGCCTTTTCCCACAAAGCCGGTATGCACGCCGACGCCATCCTCAAGGTAAAACATTCTTTTGAGCATATCGATCCCGCCAGGGTGGGAAACGACCGGCGTTTCCTGATGAGCGAAGTTGGGGGCCGTTCAGCCATTGCCGAGCGGGCCCGGAAGCTGGAACCCGGCGTTACCAAGGATCATCCGGTAACCGTAGCCTTGGCCAAACGGCTTAAAGCCCTGGAAGCGGACGGCTGGCAGTTTGAGGGCGCTGACGCCAGTTTCGAACTGCTGGTCCGCCGGGAACTGGGCCGGTATCAACCCCTGTTCAGGATCGAAGCCTACCGGGTGGTGAGCGAACATCCTCCCAGCGATGTCCTGGCCTGTTCCCACGCCTGGGCTAAGGTCTGGGTGGACGGCAAGGCGGACATCGCCGCCGCCGAAGGGAACGGCCCGGTAAACGCCCTGGACGGCGCGCTCCGCCGGGCCCTCAAGCGCTTCTACCCGGAACTGGAGCAGATGCGGCTTTCGGACTTCAAGGTCCGGGTCATAGACGGGAACGCCGCTACCGCCGCCAAGGTCCGGGTCCTCATCGAATCTACCGACGGACGGAACGCCTGGACCACGGTGGGGGTTTCCGAGGATATTATTGACGCGAGCCGGGCCGCCCTGGTGGATTCCCTGGAGTACAAGCTGATAGGCGACATTGAGCGCCGGTTCAAGGCGTATTTGTAAGAGCGGCATACATGCCTTAAATAAACCAGAGGAGGCGATATATGAACTATTCAATAGCCCTGATTCCCGGCGATGGGATTGGACCCGAGGTATTAGCCCCGGCAAGGGCGGTTCTGGACGCGGCGGGAACAAAGTACGGCCATGTCTTCACCTATGTGGAGCTTGAGGCCGGGGGCAGGGCCATAGACCGCGCGGGGGAACCTCTGCCCAAAGAGACCCTGGAAGCGGCGAAGCGCTGCGACGCGGTTCTTTTGGGCGCGGTGGGGGGTCCCAAATGGGAAACCCTGCCGGGACATCTCCGGCCCGAGCGGGCCCTGTTGGGCTTGCGCGCCAGTCTTGGGGTCTTCGCCAATCTGAGGCCCGCCGCGCTCCTGCCCCAACTCAGGGCCGCCTGTCCCCTCAAGGACGAGGTACTTATCGCATCCAATCCGGCGGGGAAGCCGGGGTTCGACCTCCTCATCGTGCGGGAACTTACCGGGGGCATCTACTTCGGCGAGCGGGGGAGGAGCGCCGATGGTTCATCCGCATTCGACACCGAGACCTACTCCCGGACCGAGATTGAGCGGGTTCTCCGCATAGGCTACGCCGCCGCCGCAGGCCGACGGCAGAAGCTCTGCGTGGTGGACAAGGCCAATGTTCTTGAATCTTCCCGACTTTGGCGGGAAACGGCCCAGGCCCTTTCCGGGGAGTATCCGGACATAGAGACCAGCTACCTCTATGTAGACAACGCGGCCATGCAGCTTATCCGTGCCCCCGGCCAGTTTGATGTGATCGTTACGAGCAACCTCTTTGGGGACATCCTCTCTGACGAGGCGTCGGCGCTCACCGGGTCTATCGGTATGCTGGCCTCCGCCAGCGTCGGGATCCCTCCGGAAAACGGCTCCGCCGTCATGGGCTTGTATGAACCCATTCACGGCTCCGCCCCCGACATAGCCGGAAAGGACGCCGCCAACCCCCTGGCGGCCATCCTTTCCACCGCCCTGATGCTCCGCTATTCTTTTGGCCTGGAAACGGAAGCCGCTGCCATCGAAGGGGCGGTAAGCGCCGTCCTGGATACCGGTCTGCGGACCAGCGACATAGCCGTCAGGAGCGGTACCGCAGCAGAAACGATCACCGGTACACGGGAAATGGGAGAAGCCGTCCTCAAATATTTATAGGGGGGCCTTGTCCTCCCTAAACGGCGTATTGCGCCGGAAGGAGAAGAATATGAGAAGTGATTCCGTAAAGAAGGGGATAGCCCGGGCTCCCCACCGGTCCCTGTTTAAGGCTATGGGGTTTATTGACGAAGAATTTGACCGGCCCCTTATCGGCATTGCTGCGGCGAAAAGCGAGATAGTGCCGGGGCATGTGCATCTGGATACCATTGCCCGGGCTGCGGCGGAAGGGGTCAGGCTGGCCGGGGGCGTATCGGTACAGTTCCCGGTCATCGGGGTGTGCGATGGGATCGCCATGGGCCATGAGGGGATGCGCTATTCCCTGGTAACCCGGGAACTCATCGTCGATTCCATTGAGTGCATGGTCATGGCCCACGGGTTTGACGCGGTAATCTTCATCCCCAACTGCGACAAGATCGTTCCGGGTATGCTCATGGCCGCAGCCCGGATCAACCTGCCCTCGGTCTTCGTGTCCGGGGGACCCATGCTTGCCGGACACCGGCAGGGAAAACCTCTTACCCTGACCACCATGTTCGAAGCGGTAGGGGCGGTGGGAGCGGGAAAGATGGACGAGGCGGAACTTTACGCCCTTGAGGAAGCGGCCTGTCCCGGCTGCGGTTCCTGTTCGGGTATGTTTACCGCCAACTCCATGAACTGCGTTACCGAAGCCCTGGGGCTGGCCCTGCCGGGGAACGGTACTATTCCGGCGGTGATGGCGGAACGTCTGAGGCTTGCCAAGCGGACCGGAGTTCTGGTCATGGAGGTCTTGAAGAAAGACCTGCGTCCCCGGGACATTCTGACCGGAGCGGCCTTTATGAACGCCCTGGCCCTGGACATGGCCTTGGGCTGTTCCACCAATACTGCCCTCCATCTGCCAGCGGTGGCCCACGAAGCGGCTTTTACGCCGGCGGGAGGTTCCTTCATCGATCTGCTCAACCAGGTAAGCGCCGTTACCCCGAATCTGTGCAGGCTGGCTCCGGCGGGGCAGGATGCTGTTGAGGACCTCCACGCCGCCGGAGGCGTTCCCGTGGTGCTGCGGGAACTGGCAAAGAAGAATCTGGTGGACGGCTCGGCCCCGACGGTCTACGGGACCCTGGCGGATGCCTTTCGGAACGCGGAAAACCTGAACCCCAAGATCATCCGGCCCTTGGAGGACCCCTATTCCGCCACCGGAGGACTCGCGGCGCTGAGGGGCAACCTTGCCCCGGACGGCTGCGTGGTTAAACGGAGCGCCGTGGCGGCCAACATGCTCAAACATGCTGGGCCGGCCCGGGTCTTCGATTCCGAGGAGGCCGCCTTTGACGCCATCATGGGAAGGCGGATACGGAAGGGCGACGTCATCGTCATCCGTTACGAAGGGCCACGGGGAGGTCCGGGGATGAAGGAGATGCTTGGTCCTACTGCGGCCCTGGCCGGGATGGGCCTGGACGATCAGGCGGCCCTTATCACGGACGGCCGCTTTTCCGGGGCCACGAAAGGGGCCGCCATAGGCCACATTTCCCCGGAAGCCGCCGAGGGCGGGGTCATCGGCCTCCTGCGGGAAGGGGATATTATCGAGATTGACATCGACAACCGGACCATTAATGTCAAACTTGAGGATGAAGAGATCGCCCGCCGCCGTTCCCAGTGGAAGCCCCTGCCGCCCAAGGTCCGGTCGGGCTGCCTTGCCCGGTACGCCCGGCAGGTTTGTTCCGCCGCCGGGGGAGCTATTTTTAAGGAGTAAGTATGCAGTATTCAGGCGCCCGTATCTTAATCGAAGCCCTCATAGAGCAGGGGGTGGACACCGTGTTTGGCTATCCCGGAGGCGCGGTTCTGTTCATATACGATGAGCTGTTCAAACACCAGGACCGGATCCGGCATATTCTGGTGAGCCACGAACAGCACGCCGCTCACGCGGCGGATGGATACGCCCGTTCCACCGGCAAGACGGGTGTGTGCATTGCCACATCAGGTCCCGGCGCGACAAACCTGGTTACGGGAATCGCCACGGCGGCAATGGATTCGGTTCCCCTAGTAGCCATCACCGGGAACGCGACGGTTCCCCTGCTTGGGAAGGACAGCTTTCAGGAGGTGGACATCACGGGAATCACCATGCCGGTGGTTAAGCATAACTGGATCGTGAAGGATGTGAACGAGCTGGCCGAGATAATCCGGGAGGCTTTCATCGTGGCCCGGTCAGGCCGGCCCGGTCCGGTGCTCATCGACCTTCCCAAGGACATCACCGCCCATACGGGGGAATGGATCCCCGGCATGGAGAAGGCGTCTTTCCCGGTGGAATTCGCCGGGAAACGGCTGGTTCTGAGCGCCCGGGCCCGCCGTCTCGCGGAGCGGAACGGGCGGCTCACCTTTACCGGCGAGGACATAGACCGGGCGGCGGCCATGCTCTCCGCTTCCCGGAGGCCGGTCATCTATGCGGGCGGCGGGGTCATCATCTCCGGAGCCTGCGGGGAACTGACCAGCCTGGCGGAACGGCTCAACGCGCCGGTAGCCCTGAGCCTCATGGGTATAGGCGCCTTTCCCCCGGAACACCGGCTTTGCACCGGCCTTATTGGTATGCACGGCACGGTGGCTTCCAATAAAGCGATACAGAAGGCGGACATGGTGGTGGCGGCGGGCGTCCGTTTTTCCGACCGGGTTACGAGCCAGGCGGATAAATTCGCAAAATCCGCGAAGATCCTTCACTTTGATATAGATCCGGCGGAGGTCAACAAGAATGTCCGGTCCGACGCCGCCGTGATTGGGGACCTCAAGGCCGCGCTGGAGCAGCTCCTTAAAAAACTCCCCGCCCGGATGGAAACCGAATGGAACGGCGAGATTAATTCCTGGAAGGCCCATATTCCCAAGGCCCACCACCGCAAAACAGCCCTGCATCCCCGGTTCGTGATCGAAGAAACCGCCCGCCGCCTGGGGTATGACGCCATCGTCGCCACCGACGTGGGGCAACACCAGATATGGGCCGCTCAATTTTACCCTGTTGCCCGGCCCCGGTCCTTCATCTCGTCCGGGGGCCTGGGAACCATGGGATTCGGCCTGGGGGCTGCCATAGGCGCCAAAATCGCCAACCCTTCCCGGCCCGTCGTACTCTTTACCGGAGACGGTTCCTTCAGGATGAACTGCGGGGAACTGGCGACGGCGAAAAACTACGGCGTCCCCCTCCTCATCGTGATCTGCAACAACCGGGTACTCGGCATGGTGCGCCAGTTGCAGAACCTCTTCTCCGAGGGCCGTTACGCCGAAACCACCCTGGACCGGCCGCCGGATTTCGTCAAGCTGGCGGAGGCCTACGGGCTTCCGGGTTACCGCGCCGCCGACGAGACTTCCTTCGCGTCCGCCCTGGACCAGGCGCTCGCGGATGTTGCCGGCGGCAGCGTTGCGGTTGTTGAGGCTATCGTGGATCAGAACGAGAAGGCGCTTCCCATGGTTCCCGGCGGACGGCCGATAGACGAACAGATAATGACGTGAAGGGAATAATAAGGGAGTGAAATGAAAAATACCGGGAAAATCGCGGTACTAGCGTTGATGGTTTTGGCCTTGTCCGGCCTTGTTCCAGCTTGTTCCGCAAAAGGCGGGACTTCGACGCGGTATTCCTCGGGCGGTTTCGCCGTACGGGAAGCTATGTCCGCCGAGGCGCAGGAGGACAGTCTGGCTGGTGGAGACACGGGCGCCGATGCCGGAAGCGGCGGGGCAAGCGCCGGAGTAAGCCGCAAGCTGATCAGGAACGCGGATATCCGTATCCGGGTGAACAGTCTGGAAGATGCGGACAAGGCGGTTGCGGCGGCGCTGGAACAGCATAAAGGCTACGCCGCTTACTCCGACGTGTACGACAATTCCCGGCGCTATACCCTCAAGATTCCATCGGCGTCTTATGACCGTGTGTTGACCGGGCTTGCCGGATTGGGGAAGGTTTTGTCCAGCTCGGAGCGGGTGGAAGACGCAACTCTGCAATTTTACGATCTTGAGGGCCGGCTGCGGACCAAAGAAGAGCTGCTCAAAACCTTTCAATCCTACCTGGGACAGGCTAAAACGATCGATGAAATCATGA
Organism: Treponema sp.; assembly: GCA_031259515.1. Lineage (GTDB taxonomy): Bacteria > Spirochaetota > Spirochaetia > Treponematales > Breznakiellaceae > JAIRLK01. The sequence goes on from JAIRLK010000336.1 coordinate 11,485, forward strand.
CGGTGGAAAAACGCATAACCGAACTTCAACAGGAAATTGAATGGACCGGTTCGCAGCTTTCCGGCCTGGCCCATCTGGTGGATTACGCGACCATAGAGCTTAATCTTCTGGGGCCGGTTTCGGATTCGCCCGCCTATAAGCCCGGCGTAGGGGAACGGATAGGGGAACTGTTCCGGTCTTTTGGGGATTATGCTTCAACCGCGTTAGTGGCCCTTGCCGGCATCGTCATCTACGGCGTTCCAAGCCTTGCGGTCTTGCTGCTTTTATTCTGGCTGCTTTTCGGCAGGATAGGGCTCCTGCGGAAAGCCTGGCGTCTGGTTATGGGGAAGCGCGAGGGTCCTAAGACGCCGGAAGGGTAAAGCCCCCGCATTTCTCCATCTGCTTTATCAGCGCCGCCATGTCCCGGGCCAGCGGCGCGGAGAGCCTAAGCGGAGAGGCGCCTCCTCGTGAGTAATCCGGCAGGGTAAGATACCGGGCGTGCAGTCCCAGCCGCGAAAGGAGCGGCTGTTCTTTCAGGGGCTCGCCTCGCCAGCCCTTCTTGAACGACGACAGGAACACGCCCTTTTCCGTCTGCCCCCGGCGGGCCGCTACGCCGTAGAGGGGATCGCAGACGATGGGGCGGCCCAGGCTTGCCAGGTGTACCCGTATCTGGTGGGTCCTCCCGGTTTCGGGCAGGGCTTCCACCACGCTGTAGTTTCCCGCGTTCCCCACCAGGCGGAACCGGGTAAGGGCCTTCTTGCCCCGGTATTTATCGACGATGGTCCGGTGCTGTTTGTCGCCGTCCGGGACCAGGGGGAGATCGCAGACGGTTTCACCCGGCGGGAAGCGTCCGTGAACCACGGCAAGGTAGCCCTTGACGACCTGCCGCCCCTCAAAGGCGGCGCAAAGCCGCGTGTGGGTTTCCGCGTCTTTGGCGAATACCACCGCCCCCGAGGTGTCCCGGTCTATGCGGTGTACCGTGAAAACCCGGGCCGGGCCAAGTAGTTTGTCCAGGCGCTCACCGGCTTCGTCCCAGCGGTCGCCTCCTACGGCAATCCCGGCGGCCTTGTTTACCGCAATAAGGGAGTCGTCTTCATAGATAATGGAAAAGGGCGCGGTTGGCTTCATGGGAGCTAGTTTACCGGTTTCTTAGGGGGAATTACCAGCGGGGGCGGGATACACCGCCGCAGGCTCAAATGGGAGAGTTCGGGACGCCGAATTCGGCGTTAAAAGCCCATAGCCGCGAAACAGCATAATTCCGTTTCGCAGCCCGGACGGCGGCAAGACTATCTGGTTGGAGGTATGGATCATGCAAAGCGTATTCTTTTATGAGTATCCTGTCGGCCCTTTGGGGATTATCGAGGAAGAGGGGGCCATAACCGGCGTTTTCTTTGGCAAAAAGCC
>JAIRLK010000379.1 GCA_031259515.1 Treponema sp.
GGAAAACCCTGGTCGGCGGCAAACCACCTCATCACCCCCTCCACCGTAAGCGCGTGCTGTATGTGGAAGGGGTCTTTGTTGTGCTTCCTGAAAAGTTCCCAGGCCGCTTCCCGGGAAATGTGGCCACCCGCGCCCACTAGTAATTGGCCGCCTTGATCCAGAAATAGCCCTTGGGATGCTTGCACACCGGGCAGCTTTCCGGCGCTTTTTTGCCGATGATGATGTGGCCGCAGTTGGAACACTGCCAAACCTGATCGCCGTCCCTGGAGAAGACGATCCCTTCCTTCAGATTGGCAAGCAGTTTCCGGTAGCGTTCCTCGTGTTCTTTCTCGATAGCGCCCACCAGCTTAAAAAGGGCGGCAATGTCCTTAAAGCCCTCCTCTTCGGCGGTCTTGGCGAAACCTGAGTACATATCGGTCCACTCGTAATTTTCGCCGCCTGCGGCGTCTTTCAAATTGGCCGCCGTGTCGGGGACCTCGTTCCCGTGGAGCAGCTTGAACCAAATCTTGGCGTGTTCCTTTTCGTTTTCGGCCGTCTCACGGAAAATCGCCCCAATCTGATTGTACCCCTCTTTTTCAGCCTTTGACGCATAATAGGTATATTTGTTCCGCGCCTGGGATTCGCCCGCAAAGGCTGTCTGCAAATTCGCTTCGGTTTTTGAACCTTTTAGTTCCGGCATAGTACCCTCCATAGGTAATTAGATTGATGTTAGAACACCTCCGGAGAACAAACGGGTTCCCGAAGGTGTCTTTTTATAAGTGTATAGTTTTCACGCGCCGTTTTCAAGAGAACACAATTAGGAGGTGATCCACAAAGTATGACGAATAGGGAAGAAGGGGGAAGCCCCCTGCGCTCCAGCCGCAAGCGGCTTACGCTACCCCCTCTGCGGGGCCTTGGGCCCCCCGGACCCCCCAAAGGTGGACCTCTGCCGAACCTCTAATCGCGCCTTGTCATACTTTGTGGATCACCACCCGTAGATTATAAACATGGCGTTCCAGTGTTGTCAAGCGGTTGACAACATTCCGAGGCCATCAGGTTGATTCACGCTTTATCAGGGAAACAGGAAACACCGTATTTAGGGGGATGGCCTTTTCCGCCCGGTTGACGATTGATTCAACGGCGCTGCGGCACATATCATCCACCGGCTGCCGGATGGTAGTAATACCTGGAGTGTAGAGGTTCGCCAAGGCGATGTCATCATAGCCCACTACTTTCAGCATCCCGGGTACCGCAATGCCCGCCCGAAGACAATACCGGATTATCTGGGATGCGATTACGTCGTTGGAAGCGAAGACCCCGTCGATTTCCGGGTGCTCCCGCATAAAAGGGGTAAGGGTCTCTTCATAATCCATGGAGTAAAACTGCTCTTCGGACAGTTCCAGGGCAGCCGGCTTTAGGCCGTACCGCGCCAGGGTATCGGCAAAACCGGCGAAACGGCGGTTCGCGTCCATGTTCAGGGTGAGACTGCCGGGGAAATACACCATCCGGCGGCAGCCTTTTTCTAGCAGATGTTCCGCAGCCAGTACGCCGCCGCCGTAGTTATCGGAGCATACCAAGGGTATTCTGGGGGATATTTGGCGGTCTATGGTTACTACAGGGGAATCGAACCTGATCTCGTCCATAAAGTCCTGGGTCCGGCTTGCCAGAATAATGCCGGCCACCTTGTTGGCTCTGAGCATTCCAAAATATTCCAGTTCTTTTTCCTTTTCGTGGTAGGATGTGCAAAGGAAAACCTTGTACCCATACCCGGCGGCATATCGTTCCACACCCTCAATTATCTTACAGAAAAAATAATTGCTTGCCGAAGGGACGATTAACCCGATGATCTTTTGGGTCTTTTTTGACAGGAACTGGGCAATTTCGTTGGGCTTGTAATCCAGTTCCTCCATAGTTTTGAGTATTTTTTCGCGGGTTTTGGCGCTGATAGGACCGCGGTTGTTTAGCATCCTCGAAACCGTTGTTACCGTAACACCGGCGTGCTTCGCGACATCTTCTTGGGTTATCATGCCCTGATTCCTCATGTTAAAGTATGGTTAGAGTATGACAATTTCAGGTGAGAAAAACAAGCCATAAGCCGTGCTATGAATTTTGATACCTGACACCCCCCGGATCAGATGCGGCACTGGGGAAACCAAAAGACAGAACGGTATATCTTCATCATCCCCTCTCCATTATAGATATAGAGCCGGGCTTATTTTCAAAAATTATTGCGCCAAAATCCCCTTTTTGGACTCCCGCCCCGCTTCATGAACACTCAATTGTATACCCGTAATTGCGAAGGTTTACCGAGAGCCGGGCGGTGTCGGGACCGTGCTTTCTCGTAAGTACAAGCATCCACGGTTCCGGCAATTGAACATCGAGCGTTCCCTCCAGGGAAAATCCCTTGTGGCGGCTGCGAAGGCGCATCAGTTCCAGGAGTTTTTGTACCACCGGGCGTTCGGTCTCCCGGTCTATTTCTTCAACGGTGTAGTGATGCCGGTTTATGTCCCTGCCGTTTTTTGTTTTTTCAAGGAGGCTGATGTCATTTTTTCCGGCAAGAGCTCCCACATAATAAACCTGCGGAATACCGGGTGCGAAAAACTGAATGGCCCGGGCAGCGAGATAAGCGTCGTCATGGTTGCCAAGGGTTGAATAGTAGGTTGTGTTGATCTGATAGATATCCAAATTATTGTAGGCGGCGGTGTTGTAAATCTTTTTTACGTTGGCGCCTTCGGAAAACATTTTATTTCTGATAAAATCTATCTCTTCATCGGGCAGAAGATCCTTTACATCCACTATGCCGATTCCGTCGTGGGTGTCCAGGGTGGTAAACTGTTTCATCGGCGACATCTCAAGCCATTTTTTCAGGTATTCCCCGGCGCCGCGGTAGATTGCGTGTAATACCAGCATCGGAAGCGCGAAATCATATATCCAATACCCCGCCCGGACGATTTCCATCTGAATAGAATAGTGCTCGTGAATTTCGGGTAGAATGAAAACCCCGTGAGGTTCGGTCATGTCTTTTATTTCTTCAAGAAGTTCCCAAATACCGGGCTTGACAAAAAAACAACTCGTACCCGGTTTCTTCACGGCGTACGCAATTGCGTCAAGGCGGATGATCGAAGCGCCCATCTTACATAACAGTCCGATATTTTGCCGGATAAATTCTTTTGCAGCCTCTGTCTGCACGTTCAGATCGATCTGTTCGTCGCTGAAGGTACACCATAGCTTTTCTCTTGTCCCGTCTTTGAAGGTAACTTCATAACAGGGGGCTGCCGGTTTGCGTTTGTAGATAGCTTCGATCTGATCCGGCGTTGGTTCTCCGTCTTTCCAGAATTCTTTGTACCGGATAAAGAGGTCCCGGTATATCGATGCATCCTTTTTTTCCTGGAAATCAAGAAAGTATTCCGATCTCCTGGAAATATGGTTTACCATAAAGTCAACCATAAGATTGTACTGTTCTCCAAGACGCTTGATATCCTCAACGCCGCCAAAAGTTTCATCCACCGTATCGTACCGTGTGGGAGAGAAACCCCGGTCACCGGAGGAAGGGAAAAACGGCAGAATGTGCAGACCCCCTATTGCGTCCTTGAAGTGCTTTTCCAGAACCGTACGCAGTTCGGCAAGGTTTTTCCCCATGCTGTCCGCATAGGTGATGAGCATTACTTTGTTCAGCATCTCTTTCATAAATGACCGTCTCTCCCCCGGAAGCGAATGTTCTGTTTTAGTTTTGAAGCCAGGCCAGAGCCTTTGCAATATAATCGTTCCAGAACACCCAGTCGTGAACTCCGGGACCTTCCACATACTCGTGCTTAATCCCCAAAGCCTGCAAGTGCTGGTGGAAATCGCGGTTTTCCCTGATCAGAAAATCTTCCGTACCGCAGGCCATGTATATATTGGGTATTGCCGCATGGTTTTCCGCGAGTTTTTGGGCAAGCGCCTTTGGATCGTTGTGGCTGTCCAACAATTTTTCCGGCGGGCCAAAGGTGTGGCGGTAATAACTGTAGGGGGCTATAGCGTTACCCTGCCCCTCTTTCATACCGGACACTTCATCGGTGATAAGCGCCGAAGAGAGTGCGATGATGTTGCCGAAAACCTCCGGGTGGGCGAGGCCGGAGTGGATTGCGCCAAAGCCGCCCATGGAAAGTCCGGCAATGGTGGTATCTTCCGCTTTTGCCGTCAGGGGGAATATTTTCCGGCAAAACGCGGGCAGCTCTTCGCAGATAAAATCCTCGTACAGGGCTCCCCGCACTTCATCATTTAAATAAAAACTGTTTTCCCCGGCGGGCATGATAAAAGCAAGACCGTGTTTTGCGGCATGTTCGCCCAGCGGCGCGCTGTAGAGCCAGTCCAGATGGCCGGCTGAAAATCCGTGAAGCAGAAAAACCGCTTTAAAAGTTTCCGGCATATCCGGCATAATCTCCGGCGGTACATCCATAGGAACAACCGCCGCCAGCGGCGCCTGACGCCTGAGTTTTTGTGAAAAAAAGTTGATTTGAAAAATAGCCATGAT
>JAIRLK010000381.1 GCA_031259515.1 Treponema sp.
CCGATACGGTAGGTCAGGCGGAGACGGAAGCACACCGGCCCGCAGGCGGCGATCTCCCTGGACTCAAGGCGCGTCTCCCGCGTAATATGCCGGGTCCAGTCCGCGTCTATGTCCCAGGCATCCCAGAAGACCGGCACGTCTTCGGCGGTAAGCAGGGCGTTAAAAAACCCTCCCTGTTCAACCAGTTCCCGGTTCCGCTTCCGGTCAATCAGGCTCGTAATCCGTCCGGCCTCGTCAAAAGTGATGAGGTAGAAGGGCGTTTCCAGCGTGTTTTCCCGACAGGTAAAGGGCGGCGCTCCGGCGGCGGCGTCCGCGGCGGATGCCCTGAAACACTCCCAGCCCAGGGACGGCAGAGTTGGGGCAAACACGGCTTGCTCAATGCCGTCAAGGTCCGTATAGCGCTGGAGGGAATAGCCGGTTCCGCCGGAGGATACGAGAGAAGCGCCTTCGCCAAGCCGGGCCGCCGGGACCGTTACCGGACCGGAACACTCCCAGGAAAGATCGTTTACCACGAGCAGGCCGCCGCCGTACCGGGCAAGCAGGCCCCGCCGTACGCCGGCGCTTTTTTCTTCCAACTCCGCAAGGATACGCGCCGAATCCGCTTCCGCTTCTTCATAGACCCGCCCGATTGATGAGCCGGGGATAATATCGTGGAATTGATAGGTGAGAACCTGTTTCCACCTTGCCAGCAGGAAGTCACGGGGATATTCCGCCCCGTCTTCCAGGACCGCGAGGGCGGAGAGGAATTCCGCGTTTCTCAGGGCAAATTCAAGCCGGCGGTTGTTCCGTTTGGTACGGGACTGGGTGGTATAGGTTCCCCGGTGGAGTTCAAGGTAGAGTTCGCCCCTCCATTCGGGCAATTCCTCCGGTTCGGCAAAGATACGATCCAGGGCCTCCCGTACCGTTTTCCACCCCGCCTTGGGCGCTCCTTCCAGGTTCCCCAAGCGCCGGGCCATCTCCAGGTCCGCCCGCAGCGTCCCGCCGCCGCCATCCCCCTCGCCGATGGATTTGACCGCCCCGGATTGTATCTCCTTGTGCTGTACTTCTTTCCAGATTTCCGCCAGCCCTTCAGGATTTACCCGTCCGTTGTAGCCCCCTAGACGGGCGGAAATAAAGTGGGCGTAAACCCCCGTGCCGTCTATGCCCCGCCAGATAAAGGTTTCGTAAGGGAACCGGGTGGTATCGTTCCAGTTTATCTTGCTGGTAACAAAATACTTGATGCGGCAGCCTTTTAATATCTGGGGAAGCGCGGCGGCGTATCCAAACACGTCAGGCAGCCAGAGGGTGTCCGCCTCATAGCCGAGTAATTCCTTATTCACCTTCTTTCCCACCAGGAACTGCCGGATCAGGGACTCTCCTGAGGGAATATTGCAATCCGCTTCCACCCACATGCCGCCGTTCGGCTCCCAATTTCCGGTGCGATAGGCTTCCTGTACCGCGGCGAATATATCGGGATACTCATGTTTGATTATCTCAAGCTGGCAGGGCTGGGTCTGAATAAATACGAACTCCGGGTACTCCTTGATGAACCGGGTCATGTTGATAAAGGTCCGGGCGGCTTTCCGTTTCGTTTCGTCGATATGCCAAAGCCAGGCGTGATCGATGTGGGCGTGGCCGATAAGGTGTACTTCCGGCGCGGTGGAGCCGTTCTTCGCCTCCAAAAGGGGGGCGATCTCTTGTTTCGCGGCCAGGGCTTCCCGCGCCAGCTCCTCGCCGACGGAGGCAAAATGAAGGCCCATCAAGGCGTCGTACAGGCCCTTTACTATACGCGCCTTACGGAGGCTGTTCGGGTCAAGCTCTTTGGTCAATTCAAATAAGACCCGTACATCGTAGTACAGGGAATACACCGGTTCCACCCGCTCCAAAAGGCTGCCGCCTTCAAAGGTGTTTGGAAAATCCGGCAGGGTTTTGCCGAGGGTAATGATCATGGAGATCCCCTCAAAGGGGCCGCAGCCTCCCTGGGGATGCCCGGCGTAGGACTCAATGTAGAGGGAATGTTCGGCGCCGTCCGCGTCTATGCGCAGCTTCTTGTGAAAAAAGTTAAAGGCCCCAACGGGCTTGCCGTCCAGAAAGACCAGGGAATCGGCGTTGGGCAGTACGCTCAAGAAAAGGGGGGCGCTGATCTTGGGAGCGCGGAAGGTCGAGCGGAACCATGCGCACTGCCAGGGTTTTCCCCAGGGAGCGGGGCTTTCTATTTTCCGCCAGTCTCCCCGCTCCGGGGGAGCGCGAAAGGTCTCGGCGGTTTCAAAGACCTCGAAGTCAAGGGATGTCAGTTTCCGATAGGCATTCCGTTCAAGAAACGCCAGACGCTGTTCAATACGGCTTTCAACCTTGGGGATAAGCATTTAGTTCTTCCTTAGCTTCCATATTCCAAAACTCTGCCCCGTCATACGACAAAGGCCGCGTTCCAACATGCACGGTTCCGGCTCTGCGGCCAGAACATATACCGGTTCCCCTGTCAGGCCGTCCACCGGCGCCTCCGCCGGCTCTTTTCCGGGATTTACCCCTATCACGAAGGAACCCCGGCGGTAGATGAAGGGCGGCTTCCCCGGCTCGGCGTACAGGATTTTAAGATTCGCCGTGGAACCCAGGTCCTTTTCGGCGCGGCGCAGAGCCAGAAGCGCTTTTACGGTATTCAAAAGAGACGCCGGGTCTTTTTCCTGAGCCTCCACCGTGGGGGCGTCAGGGGACGCATCCACCGGCAGGTAGAGTTTATCCGCCGGAGCGGAAGAAAACCCCTTGTTCCTGCCGTTTTTCCATTGCATGGGGGTCCGGGAACCGGTGCGGTGATAGCCTCCCTCTTTTGACAGAAGATTCAGATACCTCATGCCGATTTCATCGCCATAGTACAGGAAGGGGACGCCCGGCATGGTGAAGATAAAGGCGTAGGCAAGGGCAAGTTCTTGGGGAGAAAAATTCAGCGCCATCCGGGGTATATCGTGATTCCCCGTAACCAGGCTGATATGCCCCTTGTCTTTGACCGCTTCGTAGTGGGGCAGGTACTCATCAAGAAAGCGGCGTATGTCTCCCTTCCCGTCTTTCTTGAAGAAGCTCCGGTCCTCTCCGGTTACACGGTTCTCCGCGTCCATGACGTAATCCCGGAACAGGCTTTGAGACCCCGAACCGTCGGTAAAGGCCAGGAGAAAATCCCCGTGAAACCCCGCGCCTATGGCCCGGCGGGGATGGCTCCACTCGGCGATGATCGCCGCTTCTGGATATTCGGCGTCCAGCATGGCCCGGACATCCCGCCAGATCCCGGCGGTTCCGCTGTTTTCCGGATCGTCAAACTTGACCAGGGAAGACGCCATATCCACCCGGAACCCGTCGCAGCCCGTATTGAGCCAAAAGCGCATCACGTCCTTCATGGCTTCCCGTGTAACGGCGCAATCGGGATGATCCATAGGAAGCTGCCACGCCTGATCGGGCTTAAAAAACCCGTAGTTCAGGGCCGGCTGGCTCTTGAAAAAGTTGACGACATACGACGCGTTCCGGTCCGCTTCTCCCAGGATGGTTTTAAGGCCGCTTGCCCAGGTTTCCCACCGGTCAGTCCAGATATACCGGTTCCAGTATTCGTTGGGCCGGGGTTCCCGGCTTTTCCTGAACCAGGGATGTTCCTCCGAAGTATGGCCGGGAACCAGGTCCAGCAACACCCGGATTCCCTTCTTGTGGGCCTCGGTAAAAAGCCGGACAATATCGTCGTTTGTCCCGTACCGGGGAGCAATCAGTTTATAGTCCCGGATGTCATACCCCGCGTCCTTAAAAGGCGAATCAAAACAGGGGTTGAGCCACAGGGCGCTACACCCTAAATCCCGGATATAGTCCAGTTTCTCCAGTATCCCCGGAATATCCCCAACGCCGTCCCCGTTGCTGTCATAGAAAGATTGAGGATAGATTTCATAGAAAACCGCGTCGTCCAGCCATGCGGGCATCATTCCTCCCGGTTCCGAAAATATTCGTCCACCTGCCGCTGGGCTTCGGCGAGAACCTTGTCAAATCCGGCGGTCTTGAGTTCCGCCATAACCTGGGGCAAGGCCGTCTCGGGGTCGGAAGCTCCGGTGTTCAAATCGGTAACGTATTTAAGCCAGGCGCTCCGGCAGTTGATCGCCTCGTTCCGAACCGGTTCCAGGTCCAGTATAAACCCCAGCATGACCGACGGTACAGCCGCTTCGTTTAACTGCCGCACTTCCTCCCAATAACCGGGAGGCACGGTATCTTCCGGGGTTTCGATAAAGTAACTTCCTATCTGATAATTTATGAGCGGCCAATCGGTCCGGTCCCGGTGTACCGCTTCTCCGTCATTCACATAGGTAAAGTGTTTGCCCTCTATCCCATATCCCAGCATGTCCCGCAGCTTCCGGTCAGTGTTCACCAGTTCAAGCAACTTTACGGCCTCGTTCCGGTATTTGGAATTGGCGCTGACCGCGTTCATGGACCCCTGAATGGAATCGGTTGAATACGACGGCCCAAAGAAGCGGACCGGATCGTATTGAGCGATCTCCGCGGAAGTTGCGTAGGAGGCCGCCACCGCCGGCCATGCCTGAGCCATGAAAAAAGGCCGGTATTTGGGGGTTTCATCTATCATATTGGCGTCGGGGTTGATGATCCCCGCCTCGTACCAGGAGTGGAGGTATCGAAAGGCTTCCAGAACCTCAGGCTGTTCCAGCGTATTGATCACCCGGCGATTCCCGTCGTCCAAACGCACCCCCAGGGGCTGGAGATCCGCCGCTAGGGAATCGTACTTATCGAAGATAAAATTGTTGGTGCTCCGGGCCATGTTAAAGGGATAGTACCGTTCCCCTTCCCCGGCCTTAACCGTCCGCAAGGCCCTATCCAGCCCGGCCCAGGATGTGTCGGTAATATCCAGGCCGTATTTTTCCACCACCGCATGATCCCAAAAATGGTAGAGGGTCTTTGAGGAATCCTTGTAGGTCGGCACGGAATAGATCCGCCCCCGTATCTTGATCCCCTCCCATAACACATCCGGGATAGACTCCCACAGTTGGGGCGCCTGTTCCGGCAAAATATCCGTCAGGTCCGCAAAGGCCCCCAAGGCCACATACCGGTTGTAGGAACTCAGATCCGTAAAGAGAATATCGTAATACTCCCCCGCGTTTATCATTGTGGTAAACCGCTGGGCCGCGTCTCCCCATCCCGCCTGCTTGATGTCCACCCGCACCCCTATCTTTTCCTGGATATAGTCGCTGATACGGTTGATATCCTGGGCAATCCCGCCCTGGGCCGACCCTATCTGCCACCAGATAAGAACCGGCGTTCCCGGCGATCCGGCGTCCTTGCTGCATCCGCCTATACTAAGCGCCGCCGCAGCGGCCAAACAAAAAAACAGTCTCTTCATGCTATTTCCTCCATGTATAATTCCTTTCATCCCAATACACTCAACCCTTTACCGCGCCGACCGTAAGGCCGGAAACAAAGTACCGCTGGAAAAAGGGATACGCGCAGGCTATGGGCAGTACGGCCACCACCACAATCGCCATGCGGGCGGCTTCCTTGGGCATACTTGCCAGAAGCTGGGCCTGGGAAACCCCGAGCAGCGCGGCGTTTTGGGCAAGGAAGTTGATGTCCGCCAAAAGGCGGTTCAAGTAGGCTTGCAGGGTAAAGAGAGCCGGATTGTCGATGTAGAGCATGGACGTGAACCAGTCGTTCCAGTAGCCAAAACTGAGGAAAAGCGCTATGGTTGCCAGCACCGGCAGGGACAGGGGAAACACGATCTTGAAGAAGATCGTCAACTGGCTTGCCCCGTCCATCTTTGCCGACTCAATCAGGGAATCGGGGATAGTGGCCCGGAAAAAGGTCTTGCACAGAATCACGTTGTAAGACGAAACCGCCAGCGGCACTATCAATACCCATATACTATCCTTGAGGTGTAAAAATTGAGCGACGATAAAGTAGCTTGAGACCAGCCCCCCGTTAAATATCATCGGAATAAAGACAAACCACACGAAGAATTTTTGCAGCCGGTATTCCCGCCGGGACAGGACATAGCCCAGAAGGGCGTTGAGCACCACCCCAAGAACCGTACCCATCCCGGTTACCACTACCGACATTCCCAGAGCCGCAAGAATAGTACCCCGCTGTCTGAAGAGGTAGGTGTACCCCTCCAGGGAAAACGACCGGGGAATCAGCCGGTATCCGTACTCCCGCAGGGCTTCCTCGGCGGAGAAGGAGATGGATACCACCAGCAGCATGGGAACAATGCAGATGAGGGCCAGAATCACCACAATAGCATTGAACACCACGTTTGTCGCCGGACTTATCCGGGTAAACCCCAGGGCGCTGTTCTTCAACGTTCCCCTTGAATGTTCGCGTAAGGCCATTTCGGTTCCCCCTTAAATCATAGCCGATTCTTCATCGATCTTTTTGACGATGAAGTTGACCAGCAGCGTCATAAGACAGGCGGTAACGGCCTGCAAAAACGCCGCCGCCGCCGCCATCCCCGTGGTAGAACTCTTGAGTTGTTTATACACAAACACGTCCAGGGTGGTTACGGTTGTATAGAGGGAATTGGAATCCCGCGGAACCTGGTAAAACAGGCCAAAGTCGGAATAGAAGATGTGTCCCGCCGACATGATAAACATCAGAACGATGATGGTTTTCATTAAAGGCAGGGTAATCTTCCATATTTGCTGCCATTTGGCAGCCCCGTCTATTATCGCCGCCTCGTAGATGGCCTTATCCTGGGCGGTGATAGCCGCAAGGTAAACCACCATGCCATAACCGACCCCCTTCCACTGGCTCATAAACACCAGGAAACCGGGCCAGAACTTGGGCTCCATATACCAGCGGTGAGCCGGCAGCCCCCATTCAGTAAGGGTGCTGTTGGCCATGCCCATGTCGTAACTCAGGAACCCCCACACCAGGGTAGACACCACCACCCAGGACAGGAAGTAGGGGAAAAAGAGGATGGTCTGATACACTTTAGCCGCGGTCTTACTGTACAGTTCGCTGACCACCAGGGCCAGGGTTATGGTAAGCAGGGTACCCAATACTATCATAACCGCGTTGTACGCCAGGGTATTCCGAATGATCATCCAGATATCCGGACCGGTAAGGAGGAATTTAAAATTCTGGAGGCCGACCCATTTGCTTGATACAATACTTTTAAGGAAGCCCCCGCTGATCCGGTAATCCTTAAAGGCAATGATGACGCCGAACATGGGTAAATAACAGAACAAGATATACCAGACGGTCGTTGGCAGCGCCAAAAGGGAAAACTGGAGGTCGTCTTTTGTCCACTTCTTTTTATTGGCCGGTTCTTTCTTCATGAAGCGCCTCGCTTTTATGATGATGTTCTTAATGGTATATCAATCATATACTGGTATATTTTTCATGTCAACAGAGATAATGATATGAATCAATATATTTTTTTTGTGAATCAATATATTTTTTCTTGACAATTCAAATTGACCTATGCTTAAATGAAAGTGTCGTTATATTTGATTTGTGGAGGAACTAAGGATGCCAG
>JAIRLK010000415.1 GCA_031259515.1 Treponema sp.
CTCACCCAGCACGGTATAGCGAAAGCGCCCTACCGGGTATTCCAGCTTCTGCACCGCCTGGGGGACCAAATTTATACGAAAGAATTCAACCGCGGTACTTTGGATGTCTACGCGGTTGAAAAGGGTGAGGCCGGGGCGCTCCAACTGCTCCTGGTAAACCACAACTCCCTGAGGCATCCCATCCAGGAGGAAACCCTGAAAGTAAAAATCTCTGGCGGCGGCCCCTGCGTTAAAGCTGAAATAGAGCGTGTGGACGGAGAACACGCCAATGCCCTGGCCGCCTGGGAAAGGATGGGAAGCCCCGGGTATCTTTTGGAAGACCAAATATTGTCTCTCCGGGCGGCTTCGGCTGTAGCGAAAGAAGCCCTCGGCTTTGAAGAAAGCGGCGGGGAACTGCGACTGAACATTGTCATGCCGCCTATGGGCGTTGCCCTGGCGACGATCTATTGGGGATCGCCGGTGCCAGGGAGTATAACGATGGGCGTCATAAAAAGCTGATAAATAGGAGGCAGCGATGATATGTTTTACCTATACCCGGCGGCTTGAACGCTGGGGTCTGTTCGAGGCGGCTTGTCCCGGTTTTTCGGACAAGAATCCGTTTACCGATTATGCGGTACAGGGTATTTTCAGGCACAAGAACGAAACGGTAAAGGCGGAGGGCTTTTACGACGGGGAAGGCCTATACAAGGTCCGCTTTATGCCCTCCTTCACCGGAGAATACAGTTTTGAAGTTCGGGGCAGTTTTTCTGAAGAAACCTATACCGGCGCCTTTACCGTGGATCCCGCCGTTGGGGATAACCACGGCCCCGTCCGGGTGGCGAATACCTATCACTTTGCCTACGAAGATGGAAAGCCCTATTACCCCGTTGGAACTACCTGTTATGTCTGGGAACTGCAGAGCGATGAGCTGCAAAAAAAGACCCTGGAAACACTGGCCCAAAACGCCTTTAATAAAATACGGTTTTGTATCTTTCCCAAGCACTTTGATTACAACCTGGGGGAGCCCCGCTCCTATCCTTATGTGGGGACCCCTATGGACGGCTCAATACTGACCAGGGAGAATTCCTTCAGTTACATGGGGGCGGGGGAAGAGGCGGGAAACAACTGGGATTTTAAACGGTTCAATGTTGAATATTTTCAGCACATCGACAAGAGTATCGCCGCCCTGCGGGATCTGGGTATAGAGGCGGATCTTATTGTGATGCACCCCTACGATCGCTGGGGCTTCAGCCGCATGGATGCCGAATGTGACGACCTGTACTGGAACTATATCGTTGCCCGTTTTGCCGCCTACCGCAACGTGTGGTGGTCCCTGGCCAACGAATACGATCTGATGCCCCAAAAAAAGATAAGCGACTGGGAACGTTACGCGGGGATACTGTGCGAAAAAGATCCGTATAACCACCTGCGTTCAATCCATAACTGCCGCTCCTTTTACGATTATTCCCGGCCCTGGGTTACCCACTGCTGCATACAGCGGCAGGATATTTACAAAAGCACGGAGCTTACCGCCGAATACCGGCAGCGCTGGGGCAAGCCGGTGGTGTTGGACGAGATTGCCTACGAGGGGAATATCCAGCACGGATGGGGGAATATCAGCGGAAGGGAACTGGTGCGGCGCTTTTGGGAAGCGGCCTGCCGGGGCGGTTATGCCGGGCACGGGGAAACCTTTGAACACCCCCAGGATATTCTGTGGTGGTCCCACGGCGGCGAACTCCACGGGGAAAGCCCGGAACGGCTCAAATTCCTGTACCGGATTTTAAGCGAAACCCCGGGGCCGGGGCTGACACCCATGGAGGGCAGGTGGGATGGAACGACAGCAGGGGTGGATGAGTTATTCGACCTCTCGGGTTACTATCTTTACTACTACAGTTTTATGCGCCCATCGTTCCGGGATTTTTATTATGATGACAAGCGGGATTATAAGGTTGAAGTAATTGATACCTGGGAAATGACCATAGAAGACCGGGGGGTTCACAGGGGTAGGTTTAAGGTGGAGCTTCCCGGTAAAGAATATATGGCTGTCCGTATCCAAAGAATCAAACGACAGGAGAAAAATTGATGGAAACACGGTTTATAAGAAAGAAAAATCCGCTCTTTTATTTTTTGCCACTTTACACGATGATGATCCCCGGAGTGGCATACCTTATCATCAATAATTACCTCCCCATGTTCGGCCTCGTTATCGCGTTCAAGCGGATCAATTTCAGGCTGGGCATACTGGGCAGTCCGTGGATTGGGCTGGAAAATTTCAAATTCCTTTTTAACAGCCCGGATGCGTGGATCATTACACGGAACACGGTCCTATACAACCTGGTTTTCATCATCGTCAATACGGTGGTGGGTATCGTTTTCGCGCTGGCCCTTAATGAAATCAAGAGGCCTTTTGCAAAAAGTATATATCAAAACCTGATCCTGCTGCCCTACCTTGTCTCTATGGTGATGGTCGCTTATCTGGTTTATGCCTTCCTTTCCATGGATACGGGTCTTGTAAACAAATCAATACTCAACCCCCTGGGCCGGGAGGAGATAATGTGGTATCAGGAAAAGAAATACTGGCCTTTTATCCTGATATTCACAAACACCTGGAAAAGTTTTGGGTTTAACTGTATTATCTATCTCTCTTCCCTCGTCGGTATACCCAAGGACTACTATGAGGCGGCCTATATAGACGGAGCCGGGAAGTTCCGCCAGCTTTGGTCAATAACGCTGCCCATGCTGAAGCCTACGGTCATAACACTGACTCTGCTTTCCCTGGGCCGTATGTTCTATTCCGATTTCGGCCTTTTTTACCAGGTCCCGATGAATCAGGGCGCCCTGTTTGGTGTTACCAACACGATTGACACGTATGTATACCGGGCCCTGCTCAACCTTGGAAATATCGGAATGTCTTCCGCCGCCGGGTTTTATCAGTCCGTCATAGGATTTATCTGTATCATGACGGCCAATGCCGTCGTCCGCCGGGTAGACCGGCAGAACGCGTTGTTTTAAGGAGTTTACCATGATGTCCCGCCAAGAAAAAGGAATAGTGATTGGTTCGCATTTTATTCTGCTTCTCGCCGCCGCATCCTGCGCGGTTCCGTTTTTATTGATGTTTGCCGCTTCCCTCACGGGCGAGCGGTCCCTTGCGGCTGCCGGATACTGGTTTATCCCGAGAGAATTCAGTACAGCCGCTTATAATTACCTCTGGCTACAAAAGTATTCGATATTCCGGGCCTATGGAATCACGATCTTTACTACGGTTGTTGGCACGGCGGTTTCGTTATTTATGACCGTACTGTTAGCCTACCCGCTTTCAATGTCCCGGCTTCCGGGTAAAGGGATCGTTCTATTTTTTGTGGTCTTTTCAATGCTTTTTAACGGCGGCCTGGTGCCTACCTATATCATGTACACCCAGTATTTCCATATAAAAAATACTATCTGGTCTCTCATCGTGCCGAATATGCTGATGAACGCCTTTAACGTGCTGTTGATCCGTAATTACTTTGCAGGCATTCCCCACGAGATGATCGAAGCAGGCCGGATTGACGGCGCCGGTGAGTATATGATCCTCTCAAAAATCATACTGCCTATATCGGCGCCGATTCTCGCAACCGTCGGGCTAATGAACGGTCTTGCCTACTGGAACAACTGGTACAACGGCCTTATATACCTTTCGGATGATAAACTGTACAGCATTCAGGTAATGCT
>JAIRLK010000008.1 GCA_031259515.1 Treponema sp.
AATGGGCTATTTTTTCTTTAAAGACCTCGCCCAGCCTCCGTATGCCCGCTTCTATCCGTTCCGGGGCTTCGTTGGAATAGTTCAGCCTGATGGTATTAGCCGGGGGATTCGCGGCGAAAAATACGCTTCCTTGGATAAAGGCGACATTCCTGGCGATGGCATCCTTGAAAACCTCGGCGGTGTCTAGGGCGGCGCCGAATTCGCCCCAGATGAAAAGGCCCCCTTCGGGGTTGGTATGGACGAACTCTTCGGGCATGTACCGATCCAGAGCGTCGATCATGGCGTTACGCCGCGTCCGGTAGACGGGGAGGCTCTTGTCCACGTTGGGGAAAAAATACCCCTTTTCTAGGTACTTTCTGATGATGAGTTGGGTCAGATTGCTGCTGTGCAGGTCCGCCCCCTGTTTGCCTATGGCCAGCTTTCTGATAATGTCCTTGTGGGCGATGACAAACCCCAGCCTGAGTCCCGGGGAAACGGTCTTGGAAAAACTTGAAACATAGGCCACCCGATCCGCTGCGTCAAAGCTTTTTATGACAGGAATAGACTCCCCGGCAAAACGCAGACGGCCATAGGGGTCATCCTCAATAACAATCGTATCGTATTTTTCCGCCAACTCCACGATGGCCGCCCGGTTTGCGGCGGTATAGGTCTTGCCGGTGGGATTGGAAAAATTGGGGATGCAGTACACGAGCTTAGGGCGGTACTCTTTTAGTTTTTCCTCCAGGTCCTCAAGGTCCAGGCCCTCCGCTCCGGGCCGGATGCCTATGGTTCGGGCGGAATAGGCTTGCGCGGTGGGCAGGAAGCCCAGAAAGGTGGGATCCTCTACGAGTACCACGTCGCCGGGGTTGCAGAATGCCTTACACAGGAGATCCAGCCCCTGGCCGCCCCCCGAAACCATAAGGACATTGTCTATGCCTATACCCGTAATACCCAGGTCTTCCACCAAGGGGATGATCAATTCCCGCAAGCCGGGATAGCCTTCGGTGGCGCCGTATTGCAGGCACTTTATACTCTCGGCAGGGTCGGTAAAAATCCCGGCGGTAATCTCCCGGATGGCGTCTACCGGCAGGCAGTCTCCAGCCGGCAAGCCCCCGGCGAAAGAAATGATCTCCGGTCGGGTTAGCAGCTTGAAAATATCCCTGGTCGCCGTCCCGGTGAGGGGCGCAAGGCCTGTACTGAACGTATACATGGCCTTGTTTTTATCATGCGGGGTGAGTTTGAGCAATAGGGTCAGGGACTGTTCCCATGCCGGGCGGCGCATAAAGAATCCCCGCGACAAACCACAGAGTATTGAAGATTTCTCCTTGAAATCTTTGCGTATGCGGGAGAACAAATCCCCCTCACCCCAGTTTACGGCTCCCCGCTACAGCGCGTCCCGTATATCTTCCAGTTCCAGGCCGGGAATATCTTTCAATACCGCCTCCACCTCACTGCGGCTCAGACCGGTGATCCGCAGGGTTCCCCGGCGGTGGGCCAAATCGTCCCCTTCGGAAGACACGAAGGAAGCGATATTGCCCCCCTGCTCCGCGATGGCCCCGGCTATCCTGGCAAGCTGCCCCGGCTTCTCGCTTATGTTAAATACAAGCCTGACCCCGGGATGCCGGGCGCCGAAAGCATTGATGAAAACCCGGAAAAGGTCTGTATCCGTGATAATCCCAACCAGAAGGGACTCCCTCATGACCAGAAGGCAACCTATGTCCCTGTCCACCATGATCCTGGCGGCCTCTTCCACTACCTCATCTTCATCCACGGTAACTACGCGGCGCTCCATGATCGTCTCTACTTTAAGCCGGGAAAGCAGATAACTGATCTCGTAAATATCAAGGGTAGTGGCCGGCGACGGCCCGGCCTTAATCAGGTCTTTCCTCGTTACCAGGCCCACCAGCGTATCGTTCTTATCCAGCACCGGAAGATGGCTGATCTTCTCCTTATCCATCAGCCCCCGGGCATCGTTTACTGAAAAATGAGGATGAATAAAAACCGGATTTTTCGTCATAACGCGGCTAATTATCACCACACGCCTCCTGCCTTTAATATTAAGCCAATTCCCGGAATTTCACCATGAAGAACCACAAATAAAGCGAGGCTGTTCCAAAACCGCCCGCTTGAAATGTTAACTTACTGGACACCCATACGCGGGGACTTGATCTCTCGGTGAATAACCGTGTATTTTAATTACTCATCATAATGACATGGCCCTATAGCTCAATCGGATAGAGCAACGCCCTTCTAAGGCGTGGGTTGGCGGTTCGATTCCGTCTAGGGTCAAAGGTGAATGCTTATCCTGTAAGCAATTATAGCGTTGTTTCTTTTGATTGGTGTGGAGTTTTGTGGCGATGCGCATTAACGGTACAGTTATTTTTCTCTTCGGGGGAAAACCATGTCACGTCCACCCAAATCATTTATCACTCCACCGTTAGATAAAAGCTGATGGGCGCCCAAATCCTCGTACCATACTTTCTTTGTATCGCTGTCAAAAAAACAGTTGCGGTTTCGTAAGTAATATAATAGAAGCTATGCTGATCCGGCGATTGGCGTCCGGACAGAAATCTTATATAAGGTAGAGAGGGAAAGTGGTTATGAAGAGGAGCGGTTTGATGAAGAAGCGGGTATCGGTTTTGGTGATGTTCCTGGCCGTTACCGCAGGGGTATTTGCCACCGGTGTAAAGCAGCAGGCGGATACCGGGAAGCAGGATGTCGTGGGGAAGGCCAAGTACATTTTTGTGTTCATTGGCGACGGCACGTCGATTCCCCAGAGAAACGCGGCGGAACTGTATCTTGCCAGCAAGACCAGTCCCAAGGATTTGGAGAACGCTTCGTTGCGGGCGGCGGGTAAGTTTCCTTCAGGCAATGGGGTTACGGACTTTACCCCGTCAATTCAGCGTATGTTGATGAGTACCTTCCCCGGCCAGGGATTCAGTTCCACCTATTCCAGCAATTCCCTGATCACCGATTCGTCCTCCTCCGGGACGGCTATTGCCACGGGTAAAAAGACCAGGGACGGGGTTGTCGGCATGGATCCGACGGCAACGGAAGACTATGTTTCCATGGCGAAGCTGGCCAGGGACAAGGGCATGAAGGTGGGAATCATCACCACCGTCTCACTTGACCACGCGACTCCGGCATCTTTCTACGCCTGCGCGCCTTCCCGCAGCCTGTACTACGATATTGCCCTACAGGTTCCGAAAAGCCGGTTCAACTTTTTTGGCGGCGGCGGATTCTTGCAGCCCCAGGGCCCCAAGAAAGATCAAAAGGACATCGTTGAGGTATTGAACGAGGCGGGATACTCGGTTTACAACACCCGGAAAGATTTCGATAACATCAAGGCAGGAGATGATAAGATCGTTACCATCAACCCGGTGTTGGACGGGGACAAGGCGTTGCCCTACACGATTGACCGGAAGGACGGGGAAATCAGGCTGGATGAGTTTGTCGCCAAGGCAATTGAGGTTCTTGATAACCCCAACGGGTTCTTTATCATGACCGAGGGCGGCAAGGTTGACTGGTCCTGCCATGCCAATGACGCGATTGCCACCGTTTTGGATGTTCTCAGCCTTGACGACGCGGTAAAGGTGGCCTACGAGTTCTATCAAAAACACCCGGACGAAACCCTCATCGTCGTTACGGGGGATCATGAAACCGGCGGGATGACGGTTGGTTTCGCGGGGACCCAGTACGATTCGTTTTTGACCAAGCTTCAGGCTCAAAAAGGCTCCTATCTCGCCTTCAACGCGGAATTCGCCGCGTTCAGGAACGCCAATCCCGATTTGACGTTTGAAGATACCCTGCCCCTGGTGGAAAGTTACTTTGGACTGAAACGCTACAGCGAAAGTGAAAAGGCCAGCCTGAACGAGCGGGCAAAAGCCGGGGATGTCCAAGCCTACGAAGCCCTGGGTATGGCGCTTTCGGATTATGAACTCGCGGATTTGGAACAGGCCTTTAACTGGCATTTGAAGGCGGCCAATGAGCGGCCTGTCTACACCGATGAATCCTATTACCTGGCCTATGGTTACTATGAGCCGTTTACGGTTAAGCTGACCCATATCCTGAACCACAAAGCCGGTATAGGCTGGACAACCTATTCTCATACCGGGCTGCCCACGCCTGTCTCCGTGGTCGGAGTTGGGCATGATCTGTTCAACGGGTATTACGATAATACCGATATTTTCAAGAAGGTTGTCCAGATAGGGAATCTCTATTAACAGCGTGATGACGTGAAGAATAACGGCATAGATTTGAAAAAGATCGGGTTTGTTTTTTTTCATAACGCCAGAAAGAAGGACATCGTCTTTTCGGGCCTTGTCCTTCTTTTAAGCGCGGCGTTGTATTTGATGCCGACAGGCTTTGAGGAACGGCTGCCCCAGAATACCGAACAGGTGGAAGGCCGCATCATCGCTGTTGATAATTCCCATCTGGAGCAGCATGGCCTTGTCTTTTCAGGAACCCAGTCGATGGAGGTTGAACTTCTGGAAGGAAGGTGGAAAGGTCAGATTGTCCAGACCGGTAATCATTTTCTAGGGAAGATGGAACTGGACCGGGTGTTCGAGCCGGGAGAACACGCCCTGATGAATGTCAGTTTCAACGGGGATGTCATCACCTGGGCCCATACGGCGGATCATTACCGGCTGCGGGTAGAATTCATCCTGCTGTGCCTCTTCGCGCTTTTCCTGATCGCCTACGGGGGTTTTTTCGGATTTCAGGCGATCCTCTCGTTCCTGTTTACCGCCCTGGTTTTATGGAAGGTGATGATCCCCCTTACGCTGAAAGGCGTTGACCCCATCCTGTTGAGCTTTCTGCTTGTCTGCATCCTGTCCGCGGTTATCCTGTTTCTGGTTGCCGGTCTGAGCAGAAAAGCCCTGGTTGCCCTGGCAGGGGCAACGGTCGGCTTGGGGATCACCGCGTTAATGAGCGTTTATTCGACCTATCTGTTCAAGGTCAGTGGCGCGGTGCGTCCTTTTTCGGAGACCCTGCTGTATTCTGGATTCAGCCATGTTAATCTTACCAGCATTTTTATCGCCGGGGTTGTCCTTTCCGCGTCCGGCGCGGTGATGGATCTTGCTATGGACATTGCGGCGGCCATGAACGAGATCGTTCATCATCATCCTGAAATATCGCGCAAGGAATTGTTTCTTTCTGGAAACAACATAGGGAGATCGGTGATCGGGACCATGACCACGACGCTTCTCCTTGCTTACAGCGGCGGGTATCTCGCCATGTTGATGCTTTTCATGGGCCAGGGAATCCCTAACGTTACTATCATCAACATGAACTATGTGGCGGCTGAGGTTCTTCATACGATTGTCGGTAGTTTCGGCCTTGTCCTGGTGGCCCCCATTACGACTATTGCGGGAACCATCCTGTATATTCCCGGCGGAAGGCGGCGAATAAAAACCTTATCTTCGCGCTCCGGCCCCCCGGACCCACCGAAGGTTTGAGTACAGGTAATTGCTGCCGACATTTGAAAAAGCTCTTGTTTTTTTCTTTTCCTGTAGTATACTATGAAATTCTACGAGAGAATATTGAATATATTTCGATTGAATCGAAATGAACAGCGGTATCCATAAAAAGCGTACGGGGTGTACAAAGTCTGGCTGGTTAAATACCGGTTTTCATAGGGCGATTGGAAGTGGATACGTAAAAACTTGAGTTCAGGATGGAAAGTGACTGATTCTGTAAGGATTTTACTCTCACAAATCAACGATCCCGGCGTGTCCCGGGAAGAACGTATTGAGGCGCTTGAAACCTGGGAAGCGGAACGGCGGCAGGCCCCGTCGGTGGACACGCCGCAACAGGAAGTGAATAATCACATCCACACGATTTACAGTTTTAGCCCCTATACTCCGGCTATGGCGGCTCTGCGAAGCCGGGAAGCGGGGCTTGGGGCGGCGGGTTCGGTGGACCACGACTCCATTGCCGCGGCGGAGGAAATGATCGAGGCTTGCGCGGTCCTGGGCATAGGCGGCTGTTCCGGGTTCGAGGTTCGGGTGAGCTTCAAAAGCGGTGCGGACGGCAAGCCGGGGCCTTTCGCGGACCGGAAGATCAATAACCCCGATTCGGCGGGGATTGTTTACATGACCGTCCAGGGGGTCCCCAAACCGGCTATCCCCCTGGCTGCGGAATTCCTGCGGCCCCTGCGGGAGGAGCGGTTGCTCCGTACCAGGGCCATGGCCGAAAGTGCAAACCTTATTTTGAAAGAGGCGGGGCTTGAGGAAATTGATTTTGACCGGGACATACGGAGCCGTTCCCAGTTTGATTCAGGCGGGGGTATCACTGAGCGGCACCTCTTGGCGGCTGTGGCGGGGGTCTTCATCAACAAATACGGAAAAGGCCCGGATCTTGCCGCAGCCCTGGAGGGTAAGCTGGGGGTAACGCCGTCTCCCCGGATACGGGCGTTGCTTTCTGACGGCGAAAACGTTCATTATCTCTACGATTTGTTGGGAATACTGAAATCCGCCTTTCTCCCCCGGATATTCATACAGCCCGGTGAGCAGGAAGCCATTCCCGCCGGGCAGGTAACGGCCTTTGCCGCCGGCATAGGCGCCATTCCCGCTTATGCGTACCTGGGAGATGTAGGGGAATCCCCCACCGGGGACAAGAAGGCCGAACGCTTTGAGGACGAGTTTCTGGACCCTCTCTTTGAGGAGCTTTCCCGCCTGGGGTACCGGGCGGTGGCGTACATGCCGCCCCGAAACACGGAAGAACAGCTCCGCCGGGTCAGGCGGCTTTGCACGGAGTGGGGCTTTATGGAAATATCCGGCGTGGACATCAACAGTTCCCGTCAGTCTTTCAATTGTCCCGAAGTCCTGCTCCCGCCCTTCCGCCACTTGATAGACACCACCTGGGCTCTTATCGCCCATGAGCGGCTGAGTTCCCTGGACCGGAGCTTTGGCCTCTTTGCCCCGGATAACCCGCTGGCGGCGGAACCCCTGGAGGAACGGCTTGCCGTCTATGCCGGGGCGGGACGGACTCTTGATTTACGGGATGACGCGTCTTGTTATAGCATAATTAATGATCTAAAACAGGGAACGTTTTAAAATTGGGAAGGTAAGGAGAACCTATTCATGAACAACCAAGGAGAACATCAGAATCTAGCCGCTATCATCCGGGGATTGTACCTGGCCGCTATGGGAAAATCCTGGGTAGTCTGTCAGGATATCCGGAAAGATCCGGAATCTCTGACTATCCCCCAGGAGGCGCTTTCCGTGGATATTTCCCCGGCGGGGGATCAGGCGGCTTCGCCGTTCCGGTTTGACGAGGACGCGGCGAAGATACTCAACGAAGCCTTTACCGCCTGGGAATTTGAGCGGGCGCCGTCCGGGGTGGAAGCGGTTACCAGGACAACGCGGACGCGGCATTTTCCTTCTTGTATGGCGGTAAAATACGGCGACTCTACGCAAACCCTATATTGGATAGATCAGAACCTGGACGCTGTGCGGAAACGGATGGCGGAAAGGAACGGGGCTCTTCTGGAGGTGGTTCGGGACCGCCATTTCCGGGAAGATCAGTCGCCTGCTCCGGAATTAGACGCAGCCGGCCGTTCCAATGTGGTGAAGAACCGTATCGCCCTGGTTACCGGCGGCGCTCAGGGTTTTGGGGAAGAGATAGTCCGGGGGCTTGCCGCGTCGGGGGCCTTGGTGTTCATTGCCGACCTTAACGGGGAGGGCGCGGAAAAGCTGGCCAAACAGATCAATGCCGCCGAAAAGCGTACCGCCGCCGTGCCGGTGACGGTCAATGTTGCGGACGAGGCTTCCGTGGAGGCCATGTTTCAGACCATACGGAAAACTGCCGGGGGGCTGGACCTCTGTATCAGTAATGCCGGGGTACTCCGGGCCGGCAGCGTCCTGGAACAGGATGTGGAGGATTTCAAATTTGTTACCGGCGTCAACTATACCGGGTACTTCATTATCGTGAAACACGCCGCCCGGCTTCTCAAGCAACAACACCTCACCGCCCCTGCCTGGAAGACCGACATCATTCAGATCAACTCCAAATCGGGGCTTGAAGGTTCCAACAAGAACGGGGCCTATGCGGGAGGTAAATTCGGCGGCATCGGCCTTACCGCCAGTTTTGCTCGGGAACTGGTAGCCTACAATATCAAGGTGAACGCCATCTGCCCGGGAAATTTCCTAAACGGACCCCTGTGGTCCGACCCGGAAAAGGGCCTTTTTGTGCAGTACCTCAAGACCGGCAAGGTTCCGGGCGCCAAGACCATCGCCGATATAAAGGCTTTTTACGAGGCCAAAGTCCCCATGAAACGGGGTTGTACCGGAGCGGACGTGATGCGGGCCGTGTATTATATCATTGAACAGGAATATGAAACCGGCCAGGCCATCCCGGTTACCGGGGGCCAGATTATGTTACATTAACTTCGGGGGGTCCGGGGGTTCAAGGCCCCTTAGCGGGGGCGTTGCGGGGCAGCGGAGGACCGAAGGGCCGGAGCGAGGGGTCGGACTTGCAGGGCAAGTCCGCGACTTCCTCCTCCTGATTAAGGGGGAAAGCATGGAATATGCTATCGCGGTCATTGACATCGGCATGACCAACAAAAAAGTGGCGGTTTATGACGATGCCCTTACCCAGATCGACGCCCGGTACCGGAATTTTCCGCCCCGGATGACGGACGGTCTGGAAACCCATGACCTTGAGGCCATGGAAGCCTGGTTCATTGAGGAATTGGCGAAAATCGCCAAGACCTATCCTGTCAAAGCCCTGGCGGTAACCACCCACGGGGCTACCTTTGTATGCGTGGGAAAGGACGGGAAGCCTTCCGCGCCCTGCGTGTATTACACCCACGAAGCGGGGGACGAGTTTCACGACCGGTTCTATCGGCTTTTCGGCGCCCCCGAATCCCTCCAGGAACGGACCGGGACCCCGTACCTTAAAGCCCTGATCAACCCCGCCAAAGGCATACTCTTCCTGAAAGAAAACTACCCAGAAGGGTTCGGGAATACGGCTCACCTTCTTTTTTACCCTCAATATTGGGGGTACCGCTTTACCGGCAAGACCGGGGCGGAAGGTACGTATATGGGCTGCCACGGCTACCTGTGGGATCAGGTTGAACACAAGCTGTCTTCAGTGGCCGAGGGGCTGGGGGTTGCCTCCCTCATGCCCGGGAAGATAGGCAATTCCTGGGATGTCCTGGGAACCCTTACCGGAGAATTCGCCCAAAAAACCGGCCTTTCCCGGGACGTAATCGTTACCCTGGGTATCCACGATTCCAATTCGTCCCTGCTTCCCCACTTTGCCAAGAAAGGGGAAACCGGCTTTGTGCTCAACTCCACCGGAACCTGGTGCGTCGTCATGAACCCGGTAAAGGCCTACGGATTTACGCCCGATGAACTGGGGAAAGTGGTCTTCTTCAATATTTCCGCCTTCGGCGGCCCTATTAAGACCGCCATCTTCCAGGGCGGCAAGGAATTTGAAATCTGGTCCGCGTTGCTGATGAAGCTCCACGACCGGCGGGACATCCCCCCCTATGACCGGGAACTGTACCGGGTTATCCTTGCGGAAAACGACGCCTTCCTCCTTCCGGAACTGGTTGCCGGTTCGGGCCAGTTTCCGGGTTCCAAACCCCGGATAGTTGAAGCCGGCGCGGAATATCCTTACGAACTCCTGGCCGCCGGCAGGGCCCTTCCCCCTTCGTTCCAAAACTACGAACGGGGCATCGCCCTCCTTAGAATCTCCCTGGCAATGCAGACCCTCACCGCCCTGGAGCGGACCGGCGTTTCCGTCGCGGGATCCTCTCCACAGACGGCGGATTCTCCCGGCGAGGTGTTCATCGAAGGGGGCTTCCGCAAAGACAATGCCTACAACGCCCTAGTGTCGGCTTTCCTTAAAAATCAGCGGGTGTACCTTACGGACATTGCCGAAGCTACCGCCCTGGGCGCGGCCATGACCGCCAAGATGGCCCTGACCGGAAAACCCCTGGCGGATCTGGCCAGGGACTTTGACATTGAGTATCAGGAAGTTGCCAAAACCGGTATGCCTGAGATCTTCTCTTACCGGGAAACCTGGCTTTCCCATATTTAACCACCCTCGGAGTAAGCGATGAAAACAAAAGCGGTACGGATTCACGGGGTCAACGACCTTAGATTAGATGAATTTGAGCTTCCCGAAATTCAGGATGATGAAATACTGGCAAAGATCGTGTCTGATTCCATTTGTATGTCCAGCCACAAGCTGGCCATGCAGGGGGCGGCCCATAAGCGTATACGCCATAACCTGACGACGAATCCTGTCATCATAGGTCATGAGTTCTGCGGGGTCATCGAAAAAGTGGGCGCCAGGTGGGCGGGTAAATTCAAAACCGGCTCGAAGTTCGCCATACAGCCGGCCCTCAACTATCCCGGCGCCGACGGGCGGCCTACCCTGTGGTCCCCGGGCTACTCTTACGAGTTCATAGGCGGGGACGCTTCCTACGTGATCATCCCCAAAGAGGTCATGGAGATGGATTGCCTTCTGGACTACGAGGCGGATAACTTCTACCTGGGATCTCTGGCCGAACCCGTGTCCTGTATTGCGGGCGCTTTCCATGCCCAGTACCATACCGTCAACGGTTCCTATGAGCATAGCATGGGCATAGCCGAGGGCGGCTCCCTGGCCCTCCTTGCCGGGGTAGGCCCTATGGGGCTTGGCGCCATAGACTACGCCATCCATAACCCCCGGCGGCCTTCCCTCCTGGTGGTTACCGACATAGACGAGGGCCGCCTTGCCCGGGCGGCCCAGCTCCTTACTGTTGAAGATGCCAAAGCCAGTGGGGTAGAACTCATCTATGTGAACACCAGGGACATCGCCGATCCCATAGCTCACCTGAAAAGCGTCAACGGCGGGAACCTCTACGACGACGTGTTCGTCTTTGCCCCGGTCAAACCGGTCCTGGAAATGGGCGGCCAGCTTTTGGGCCGGGACGGCTGCCTCAACTTCTTTGCCGGCCCCACGGACCCCTCCTTCTCGGCAAACTTCAACTTCTACAATGTCCATTACGAATCCCATCACCTGGTGGGAACTTCTGGGGGCAACACTCAAGACATGAAGGAATCCCTGGACATGATGGCTCAGGGCAAACTCAACCCGGTCTTCATGGTTACCCACATAGGCGGCCTGGATGCCGTGCCGCAAACCACCATCAACCTGGACAAGATCCCCGGCGGGAAGAAGCTCATCTACACTCACAAGAAGCTGGAACTCACCGCCATTGACGATTTCGCCGAAAAGGGCGGCGCTTTCTACACAGCCCTGGCCGAAATCTGCGGACGGCATAAGGGCTTGTGGAACAAGGAAGCGGAGGATTACCTGCTCAAGAACGCCCCGGACATTTAGGACCCGCATGTTTACGACGGTTTGGCG
>JAIRLK010000027.1 GCA_031259515.1 Treponema sp.
AGGATTGATCCCGTTTCAAAAGGGATTTTCGGTTTGTCTATATGGAATGCAAGGTGCGAATTTCTTGGGGAATCGCACCACGCCAGCAATTTTACATTTAGAAACACATTTTTATGAATCTGAAAAATTTGGACGTATTTGCAACACGAAGCACCGCAATCCGGGCTATCCGCTCCAATCTTTTGGCTGTGCCAAATGGATTTCCCCGGCTATCCCTTCCACAGGCCCCTTGGCCGGCAATTATAGGTCGACAAAGGTAACCTTCCCAGCCTGTCTACACGGCATAGTCAACACCCCGGAGCAAAGGAAGAGTGCGGCGCCCCTTATAGCAGTGCCTTCTAACGGCTGAATTGTGGTCAGCCTGAGAATCCTAGTTCCCCTTTCGCTATTGACCGCTACCCCCCAGGGTCATCGCCCAGGTGGAATTAAATACTCCGCCGAACTGTTCAGGCGGTATCAGGTCCATCTGCGCCCGTATCCATGGGTCAGACGGCAGGACCGAGACCTCAAATACCGTTTCCAGATTGCTCCGACCATATTTCTCCCGCATCCTCCGCTGGTAATCCAGCATTGACCGGTGCTGAAAGAAAAACACGCCGAAGGCGCATTTCACGATGTCGGCTATCGCGTACCGCGCATTGTGTCCGGGCCGCCGGTTGTCCGGCAACTGGCCGCATATCCTGCCAAAATTGGCTATTAATTTCTTGAATATTTCCCCACGCATGCTCCCAGTTTAGCATGATATTTTGATACTTTGAATTGCTGGGAATTACGTTAATTTTCCAGGTTAGGCAGGGTAATTTTCGGCGGAGTTATGGTTTAATGGTAAGAACCGCCTCCGTCTTTCCGTTGCTTGTCCGGCGCTTCTCTACAACGTCGATAATCTTCTTCTCTGCTGTATCCACCACGACAAGTTGGATAATGTTGCGGATGCTCTCTTCCGTGTCCGTCCCCTTTATCCGGCTTGAGTCAGGCCCGGCAGGGCGCGGCCTTGAGCGTCCTCCCCAATAACTACGTCAATCGTGAAGGGATCTGCGGGATTGGCTTGCTGAGGGGGAACCGCAGTATAGTGCTTCTACTTACAAAATATTAATGTTCCGAGGGCATTGCGCGGGGGGTAACCGTAGAATTGTGCCACTACAAGGGTAAATATAAAATTGCTGTAAAAAATATCAACCTCCGGGGAGTCCGGGGGGCCTTGGGCCTCCCGGCGGGGTGTTGTGGGGCAACGCCCCGTAGCGGTGGAGATGCGGAACAGGAAAACCGGAGGTACAGAGTGCCGGTTTCGGCGTTAAAAGCATGGCGCTGTTTTCGCCCGCTCCAAGTCTTCCGCGGCCGCCTCCCATTCCCGTGTTGTGGCTTCAACCGTTGCGGTAACTTCGTCGAGCCTGAGCTTCACCTCCCGCGCCGCGTCTGGGCTGGAATACACCCGGGGCAGCGCCAGTTCCGCCTCCAGCACGGCTTTCTCCGTTTCCAGGGTATCCAGCGCCGTGAGGATTTCCCCCTCCCTCCGCTCCAGCCGCCGTATCGCCGACTGCCGCTGCTTGCTCCGGTTGCGGAGGCAGGCGGCGCTCCCGGCATCCGGCTGGCCAGACGCTTCAAGCGGCGCGGCTTCTCGCGATCCCGCTTCCCGCTCACGGCGTTCCAGGTAATACCCGTAGCCGCCATAGAAAAGACGGGCCGTGGCGGGACCACCGGAAGATGGGGGGGCCAGTTCCAGGGTTTTGGTGGAAAGGGCTTCCATAAAGGCGCGGTCATGGGAGACAAAGATGACCGTACCGGTGAACTGCGTCAGGGCATCGAGGAGGATGTCCTTGGAATAGATGTCCAAGTGATTCGTGGGTTCGTCCAGGATGAGGAGATTCACGGGTTTGAGGAGCATCCTGAGCAAGGCGAGGCGGCTTTTTTCACCGCCCGACAGAACAGAGACCGGCTTGTACACATCGTCGCCCCGGAACAGGAACGCGCCCAGCATATCCCGGACTTTGGGGATAAGGGCGGACGGGGCTTCGGCCTCCAGGTATTCCAGCACGGAAAAAGCGCCGCCTGCGGCGCCACAGGCGGGGTTTATACCCGTCATGGCTTCGGCGGCATCCTGGGAAAAGTAACCCGGCGCCATCCCCGCGCCGTAGTGCAGCGATCCCTCATACTCACGGTCGGCGCCGGAAAGAATCCTGAGGAGGGTGGACTTGCCCGCGCCGTTCCGTCCGGCCACCAGAAGGCGCTCTCCCGATTCCAGGTCCAGGTCCAGCCCTGCGAGTACCTGCCGTGAACCGTACCGTTTCCCTATGCCGCGAAGGGTCAACGCGATGCGGCCTGAGTGAGGCGGCGGAGGGAGCGTGATGCTGATCTTCTTGAGGGATTCGGGAAGCTCAATTTTTTCCAGCTTCTCCAGCTTTTTGATCCGCTCCTGAACCAGGGCGGCTTTGCTGGCTTTATACCGGAAGCGGTTGATCAGCGCTTCGGACCGGGCGATTTCTTCCTGCTGGAGGGCATAGCGTTTGCGCAGGGTTTCTAACGCCGCTTCCCGGACTTTTTCGTAGTCCGAATAGTTTCCGGCGTAGCGTTTAAGGCTGCCGTTGAACAGCTCGTAAACCTCAGTAACCGTAACGTTCAGGAAATACCGGTCGTGAGAAACCAGGAGACAGCCGCCCGGAAAGGAACGGAGCCAGTTTTCCAGCCAGGAACGGGCCTCAATGTCCAGGTAGTTGGTGGGTTCGTCCAGAAGCAGGATGTCCGGCGCTTCAAGCAGAACCTTTGCCAGGGCAATACGCATCTGCCAGCCGCCGGAAAAGGCTTCAACGGGACGATCCAGATCGGCTTGGGAAAAACCCAGACCGCTCAGGACCTGGGCGATGCTTTGCTCCCGGCGATAGTACCCGGAGTTCTCCACCGCCGCCTGGAGGGTATGATATTCTTCCAGCAACGCCCCGGTACGGCTGTCTTCGGACGCGGCGGTTTCCAGGGTACGACCGATTCCCTCCATTACGCCGAGCATATCAATGACCGCCTGATACGCGGTTTCCGCTTCTTCCCTCAGCGTACGATTCCCTCCGGCGGAAGACGTTGGGGCTATCACCGACTGAGGCAGATAGGAAACGCGGCTTCCTTTCCGGGCCGTCCGCTCGCCGGAATCGGGCGCCAGCTTTCCGGCGATGACTTTCATCAGGGTTGATTTACCGGAGCCGTTGACACCGGCCAGGGCCGCCCGTGAACCGGAAGCCAGGTTCAGGCTTACTTCCTTGAGGATGTCCCGTCCGCCGAAGGCGAGGGAGACCTTAGTGAACTGGACGAAAGCCCCGGTTACCATTCAGTCCGGTGAAAGTAGATGATCGTGGGAGACGCGGCCCGCCGGGTTATGGTTACGGCGTTGATGTTTTCCGGAGGTACGTATTCGATACGGAACCCCTGATCGTCAGCGGACTCCTGTCCGAGGGTATACAGGAAATCCACCGTAACGCCCGGACCGCCTATGCCGTTGAAGGTGAGGGAGAAAGCCCCCTGGTAGGGACCTGCTATAGAGGGCGCGATGAAGAGCCCCATATCAATGGAGCCGCCGCCCATGACCCTAGCGGGGATGATCTGGGGCGTCAGGAGGTTGTAGTCGGTCCAGGTGAAGGTTCCCTCCGGGGAAAACGAGAGGGTCCCGTAATTGGCGCTGGAGAAAACCGGCCCCTGGTTGTAAATGGCCTGAAACAGGGCGTTCCGCCGTTCCGTCTCCTGGATGATGATGTCGTCCACATCGGCGGCCAAGGCGGTAAACATCATGCTTCGTGAAGCGCCGCTGCCCTCGGTATATTGCACCTGGAGGGTAGTATCAGACCGGAGCGACATCCGCAGCGGCGTCCCCTCGAACTGCCATGCCCGGTTCCCCACCGCCCGGATCCGGGTATATGAGAAAGTCCGGTCCAGGTTCGGCAGGTATATCCGGGCAATCCCATCATCCCGGCCCGGCAAACAGCGCCAGTGGTTCGCAAGCTCCTCCGTATCAATCCAGCCGGATGAAACCATCGTCCCGTAGGATTCCGGCGACCAGGTGAGGGACAACACCCGTTCCAGGTCCGTATCCTCCTGTTCCGCCTCTTCGGTTCCGGTGTTCAGGGCCAGGATGCCCCCCGCATGTTCAAACAGCCGGAGCCGGTACGAAAAGCAATACCCCGATACGCCGTCTTCCGTAAGCGTCAGGTACCAATCCCCCGGCAACGGCTCGCCCGTGGCGCTGATAGCGGGAGTTCCCTCAACACGGGCCAGAATCTTGATGATCTGCCCTCTCTTCAACCGGTACACCCGCCGGGAACTATTGTCCGTACTTTCGCGGATGGGCAGGCCGTCTTGTAGGGTTTCGGCATAGATCAGGGCATATTCGGAGAACGCCGCCGCCCGTTCCTGGGCCGCCTTTTTCCCGCCCACCAGCTCAAGCTGGGCCAGGGGAACTTCAAACTTGTCGATCCCTCCCTTGCTCCGGTACTGTTCGGGAATCCCCACAACCCAGACCTGATCGATATTGGACCGGATATACACCGGGAGAATGGTTCCCGGAGGAATGGCTGGCTCTTCGATAGACCAGAGCAACATACCCCACCCCAAGGCGCGGGTACAGGAGGAACAGAGAACAATAATCAAGGCCGCCGGCAGGACTCCCCAAAAACGGCCGCCCATAGTACGCATCATGGAAGCCATATTTTGTTGAGTATAGATGAACGTGTGGATAAAGGCCAGTCCTTCCGCAGCAATTTTACATTTAGAAAAATGTGCTACAATGAGGCATGGGACGGGGAATACTCAAGGCGCAATTGCCCGATTTTGACCAAATTGGCGAGCGGGCTGACCGTGACATTCAGCCCCGGCGGCGGGAAAACTACGACCTCAAATATGACTATGCGGACCCTATCAAGAGCGCTTACGGCGTGTTTTTCTTTCAACACCCTTCTATGCTGAACTTCCAGCAGGAACTCAAGTGGAAACACAACCGGAGTAATGCCGAAACCGTGCTGGATGTCCGGAAAATTCCGAGCAACAACCAACTCACCCGGCTCCTGGACAAGGTGGAACCTGAATGGTTTGCCGAAACCTTCAATAACAACCTCAAACTAGCGGAACAAGTACGGGGCGCTAGAGGAATACCGGGTATTGGACGGCGGGGTTCTTATAGCCCTGGACGGGGTGTGGTATTACTCATCGGAAAATATTCATTGTGAACACTGTCTGCATAAGAGCAGGGAAGGGGAAACGACCTATTACCACAGCATGGTAGCGGGGGCGGTGGTGAAACCGGGGAGAAGTGTGGTGTTGCCGGTAGACATGAGATGATACGGAATGAGGACGGGCAGGAGAAGCAGGATTGTGAGCGGAATGCGGCCAAACGGTGGCTTGCGAACCACGGGCAGCGGTACGCATGGCTGAAACCGACCCTTTTGGGGGACGATTTATACTCGGATTACAACACCTGCACGGCGGTAGTGGATGGGGGGTATAGTTTTATCTTCATGTGCAAGGAAGAAAGCCACCCATGGCTGACGGAAACGGTGAAGAACTCGTATCCAGAGGAGTACAAACGGAGGGAATGGAACGGGAGGAACCATCTTGAGTACCGGTATCAGTGGATAAACGGGGTAGAGATACGGGACAGCAAGGAAACGCTGCTGGTGAATTACCTG
>JAIRLK010000059.1 GCA_031259515.1 Treponema sp.
ACGCCTTCCAGAGCCCCGTACAGGCCCCGCAGGGCGGTTTCTTCCCCGAATAATAACGAGAAAACGCTGCTTTTATACTCCCTGTTGGCGCTCATATATGCCTCTACCGGTAAATATACTGCATATTGGGGGAAAAGGAAAGCTATAACAGGGAACAAGTAGCAGGGAACAGGTTTTGGTGTTTGGGGGTGGGGTGTTGTTACCTGTTATCTGTTAGTTGTTACCTGTTACTCCGGTTTCCAGCGTTTGTACACGGGCGGTGGGCCGCCGTTTGGCGCGGCTTGCGGCGTATCGCCGTTGGGCGGTGTAACAGACGCGGGGCCGCCGTTCCCGGCGGGCGCGGACGCCGCCCCGTTTCCGGAAGCTCCGTTAGCCGCCGGGGAAGTCCCCGCCAGGGCTTCGGCGATCATCCGCTTTATGACCGTTTCCTTTTCCTCCGCGCCCAGATCCGCTATGCCCGCCTCGGCCTGCCAGTCTGCGGCGCTCTTATCCGTGGCCTTGCTCCAGTCCGGTTCGCTTAGCTGTTCGTGGGGCATTTTGCTGTCCGCAAGGGATGCCTCCCAGTTATCCGCCCCGGTCAGGACTTCCACCCCCAGCCTGAAGTATTCGGCATAGCGTTCCTTGACCTTGCGGACGCCTCCCGGCGCCAGGGCGCAGAGGAGCAGGGTCTGGGTAAGGCCGTTGGACGCGAGGCCCGGCGGCGTGGGAATCACCTGATCCCCCGCGGGCATCAGATTGCCGAAGGACCAGAATGCCGAAAGGGAAAGGAGGCCCCCGGGCTGGTCGGGGCATTCGTTACCCACATCCAGGCAGCGCTGGGCATTTTCCGGGCCGGGAGCCGCCACCCAGCGGTACGCCGCGGCCAGGGCGTTGTCGGAGAGCTTCTTCTGGTGGGCGGGAATCTTGGGGGGCAGCACCGACTTGATCGTCTCCACCGTGTCTTTCTGCACCCCCGCAAGCTGGGCCTTGAGCTTTGCCGCCTCCTGAAAAATGGGGGAATTGGGATCGATGGGATAGGGATCTTCACCGATCCTTTTACCGAGTTGTTCCAACAGGTCCATAGGGTGAATACCGTGAACCGCCTTAAATTTCTGAAAAGCCACCTCTACCGCATCTTCTACGTACTTAAGCATTTCAGGGTCTACCATGGCCCGCATCTTCTGATAATCTGCCTGCATTTTGGCTATATTGGCTTCCATCTGAGCGACCAGTTCCGGATCGGGTTTCGGCGGTTCAACCTTGGCAAATTCCGGTATTTCCGGCCCCTTTTCGATATCCGCGCCGATGGTGGCAATATCCCGCTCCCCCGCTGGATTTATCAAAAGTTCCTCCATAAGGGAAACCACGCAACGGTAAACCCACCAGACTGCGGCCCTGCGGTGGGCAATATAGGCCATAAGTTCACCGGCGCACTTATAACGGCCTAAACCGGCAAACTTAAAAATCATGGTTTCCGCGCTGTCAACACCGGCATACAATTCAGCCAAATCGGGCCGGATATTGTAATCTTCTTTTTCCGTTATGTCTTTAATAGAGGTATACCGAACCGCTACCAGATGTTTATTCAACCAGTCAAGTTTATCCGCCATGTCTACTCCTTAAATCTACTACCGGTACATTTCCACCGGCGGTTTAAGACATCACGAGGCCCTTGGTCTTGACATCCAGGGCGCCCGCCTTGGGCTGGGCCGCGGAGGCCCCCGAATCCAGGGCTTTGGCGTCGGATGTCATCGCCTTGGCATCGGTTTGAGCAGCGGAAAGATCCCCGTCTTTTGCCTTGACCCCGTCTTTGGCAAGGGAAGCGTCGTTATCCTTCGCCGAGGCTTCGGTCTTGTTGATCGAGGTATCGTCTTTTGTAGGATGCATTTCCGTATCGCCGGTGAGGCTGCTCTTCTTATAATTGGTAACTACAAGCGCAGTTATTGCCGATGTAAGAGCGGCAACCGCAGCCCCTGCCGCAGCCGACATAATAATCGGTTCAACCAATTCTAAAATTTCATTTTTAATTTTTTTATCTAACTCCATAATCTCCTCCGTTCATTTTTATTACTCTTCATCAGAAAGATCTTCTAACTCTATACCATCTTCTTTGTCCTCCTCTTCCGGGGGTTCAGCCTCTAAGGCGACCATCGGCCCTTCGCTTTGTGTACTGTCGTAGGCCGTAAGTATTTTATTTTTTAAAGCCATCAATATTGATTCGGCGGTTGCGGTTAAATGTAAATAACTTGTATGTAAAGGGCTGCTTAAACAGTTCTTACCGATAACCACAAATAGATACAGAGACAAACCGTATTCTACGATCATAGATGCCAGACTTACACTGTCCCGTGCAGTTTTCCCCGCTTCCTTTGAAACAACAGCGGGCAAACCAGCATCTAAAAGCGTAAAAACTATCCCTTGTATCATCCTCATGAAATGAAATGTTGTAATCGCATGATCAACAAGGGAATTAGCCGTATCTGCTTTATTCTTTTTTCTTTTTTCAAAGAATTTTTTCATCAGGATTTTTTTCGCAGCAATCGTCAAAACAGGACTTCCTATTTTTCCGATTAACCGGGGGTATGAATTTACTGCCGTACCCAATTCAGACTCGGTATCTCCCCCAGCCATACTGCTGATCGAAGAAACCAAATTTTCAAGAAATATTGCTGAAAAGCCTATATATTTTGCTAAATAGGATACCGTATTAAACGCTTTTATCTGTATATCTTTTCCGGTAGCTCTCACTATTCCTGCGTTGGTCTTTATCTCCCCACCCATATTATCTGCCAGGGAAGCGCCGTATATGGCTTTGATATCAATAACGGTACCATTTATAACTATACCGCCTACTGCACCAACGGTAATAACGGAATCATAGTAGTTTTGGATATTACCGTGCATTTTTCTGGAGTAAATAGTAACGCCGCTATCATCAATAGTAATCGTTGAACGTCCGACCTGTAGACATATAGATTCACCTGCTTTAATGATAATCCGTTTCTTTGCCCGTATATGTAGATCCCCTTCATATAAGGTGCTATCATCCCCTGCCCTGTCGAAATCACCGTGATCGGATTTATTTTTGCCTCCTTCAATACAATCTGCCAGTATCGCTAAACGCCCGGCCTTTAGCTCCTGAAAATTCTTTGCGCTCTGCCTTATATCCCCTGTGGACTGGATGTTTATTTGATCGATCCTGGGGAACGTCGACGTTCCTATTCTCGGTATCCAGTTTTTATATACCAACGTAACTCTCTTAATGTGGCTGGCGGAAGTTTCGTCCTTGTCTTTCTGAAGCCCCGCATCCACAAGCCGTTTGCTGTAAGCATCATCACTCTCAGGACGCTGTGGAATCCAGTTTTCGTGGATAGCGGTAACCCTCTTAATGTGGCTGGCGGAAGTTTCGCTGTCGTCTTTTTTAGGAAGCCCCGCATCCACAAGCCGTTTGCTGTAAGCATCATCAGCTTCCTTGGAATTACGTGGAATCCAGTTTTCGTGGATAGCGGTAACCCTCTTAATGTGGCTGGCGGAAGTTTCGTCCTTGTCTTTCTGAAGCCCCGCATTCACAAGCCGTTTGCTGTAAACATCATCAGCTTCCTCGGAATTACGTGGAATCCAGTTGTCGTGGATAGTGGTAACCCTCTTAATGTGGCTGGCGGAAGTTTCGTCCTTGTCTTTCTGAAGCCCTGCATTCACAAGCCGTTTGCTGTAAGCATTATCGGTTTCTTGCGTATTCTCAACATCCCAATAAGTTTTATCCTCGGTCGTCCACTGGGTCTTCCTGCGATAAAACCCAATTTCCGAGTACCGGTCGGTAATATCCGTTGCAGAAGGGGTGTCTTTTCCGGTTTGCTCGTACCGCAGCACCATGCCTTCTTCATTTTTGAGAGCTGCTTGTTCTATATCAAAAGCCCCAATACTTGTCCCGGCGTTTGCGTTGGTAAGAAAATTATTACCCGCTTCTGTCGCGCTGGGAAGGTAGCCCATCAAATAATAGGTAGGATTAGTCGTGTTTCCATCATCATCAACAAGGATTCTTTCATCCTTTTTGGGGTAACGGTAAAAACCTGTTTCCTTGCCGCCCACGGGCATCACCAAATTTACAATTACCGGGGTGTTAGCGCCTTGTTGAGCGTAAAACTCATATGGTAAGTTCGCCGTAGATGTGCAAGCTCCTTTTTCACACACCGTCATCTTTTGCAACGCCATCGGTCCCCTCCTTTATTGGGATAAAGTTCCGCAAAAACGCCTTTCGATGCCCGCGGCATAATTGATACAGGCAAATTCCGTTTCCACCGTTTCCCCGGCCCGCGTGTCCTCATGTTTTACCGCCAGATGTTCAGGCCAGACGGCGCGGACACGGGTCTTTGCGGTAGTCACCAGGGCGGTGATCCGGCTGTCGTCATTCAGGCCGTAAAAATGGGCCAGTTCAAAAAGGGCTCCGGGCATTAAAAGCAGATTCGCCGCCTTGCCGGTCCAGTTTGTTTTCGCAAGCTCAAAGCCGCGGAAACGGGCGTCCAGTATCTGTTTCATATCGGCGTCAATTTCGTCCTTCGCCGTCCCCCGCTCGTAGCCGGTAAAGAGGCGGTGATAGGTAAGCGACCGTTTATCCGCGCCGGGATCTCCGGCCTTCCATTCTTCGTTCCCGTAGTTGAATTCGGGGTAAGCCGCGGATACCTCTATGCCGTCCACCCCGATGGAATTTTCCATGCGGAAGGCGTCCATCTTCCAGGTGTCCTGCGCCTCCGCGGCGCGGATAAAATCAAATTGGGCAGCCTGTGCCACCTCCCGGCCGTCGGAATACTCAAGCGCCGGTACGGGGAAACTGTTGCCATCGGAAAAGATCAGATCCGCCGATCCCACCGCGTCCTCCGATACCGCGGGATGGACGCTGGTAAAGGATATTCCGTAGGTAAAAAGGATATTCCCGATAAATTCGATGTCCGGGATTCCGTTCTGGTTAAACATCAGACGTTTTGAGTATTCATCCCGTTTAATGTAGGAGTCAGGAAACTGCGCGGCTATACGGTTATTGTTCAAGACCGCCTCCACCGCGTCAACCGGGCTTTGTTTGTAGTAGACGGCGTTCCGCGCGTTGTAACGGAGCCGGGCAAGGGGGCTCTCTATGGTCAGGGAATAACGGTAACAGTTCTGCTCGCCGCCGGAAAAGAGGCCGTCCACGGCGGCGGCGCTGATGATGCCGTGAAGATAACGCTTTCGCATGGTAACCGCGTCCCGCAACACCTGGGAAATGGTCAGGGAAATGTTGGTATCCACTATTTCCGCCAGATCATCATAGGTATGCAGGGTGTCCGAAAGCAGGGTCAGGCGGGCTTTGTAAACACGCGAAAAACCCTCCTCCAGAAAAAGCTCATAGGGGTACATATCTTCAAAACCCCCGCCGGCGATTCTCATGGTGAGTATTACCTTTTTATCCGCCAAAACATTTTCTCCTATACGATC
>JAIRLK010000083.1 GCA_031259515.1 Treponema sp.
CAGCGGAAATCCTTTTGGCTTTAGCCAAAAGATTGGAGCGAAAAGCCCGGTTTGCGGCGTTTTACGCCGCAAATGCGCCCCAATTCCGAATTCTAAATGAGATATTAAACAGGTTCTAACATATTTTTTTATGATTTTTCAAAAAATTCAAAACCCAGTTCGCCTAACAGTCCTGTTCACGCTTCGCCGCCAGTAGGCGGTGCCGTCATATACAGCCGGAACAATATGCGCACCGTCTGAATAAGAAGGCCCTTTACGAGCATTATCCAGAAGGGTGAAGCATGGCTTAATTGACTGTGCCAAACATCCTTTCGGGAGCGGATTCCTGGTGGAAAAACCGGGAGGATTGAAGGATCCCGATAACCGTGGTTTGCGGTACTTCGCGCCACAAAAACAACAAGCGCGGCAGGCTTCTGGGGGACAAGCGGGCGCGCGGTATAGACGCCCGTGACCAAGCGGTATACGAGAGCAAGAAATCGGATTACCGGTTGCATAGGGGGCGGCCCGTAGCATACCCGGGCGTCGGGCTTGCAAAGCCAAATCCGCGGCTTCCCCCTCCTTATGACTCGTCCGCCGTGCCGCCGGGAGCAAGGGAGATGGCGGCTTCGTGGACTTCCTGTATGCCCCCGGCGCCGAGGCGGACCCGGATCAGGGTGAGGCTTTTGGAGGAACCGGAAGAGGATTCAGGAATTTGCCAGGAAACAAGATAGGTTTCCCGTGCAAGGCCCGTAATCCCGCCGGGGCGGAGTTCCAGGAGTTCGTGTTCGTCCAGGGCGAAGAAGGCGTATTTGCCTTTGCAGACCGTTCCCTGGGTGTATAATTCGTAGAAACCGTCCTTGTCGAAAACTAGCTTGCCTATGGAACCGTCAAAGGAAGCGTCCAGATACGGAACCACCGAGCGGACCTCGTCTGAAAGGCCGGCCATCGTGCTTCCGGCTTTCCGGTAGGAACCGTCCAAGGAATCGGTGACACTCAGTTTCAGGCGTACATCCTCGGAAACCTTGATGCGTATGCTGTCCAGAGATTCAAGCTCTATGTTCAGGGAACGCCGCAGGGTGGTAACGGCGATGTTCTGGCTTGCAACGTAGATACCGTACCGGGTGGAGCTGGAATTGAGCCAGGTGAATACCTGCTGGCTCTCATCGCCGTAGAAAATCAGCTCCCGGTTAGGAAGATCGAAATAGATGTACTGCCGGTTGTCCGGCGTACCGTCGGAGCCGGCATAGTACCACAGGCCGTTGATAAACCGCTCGAAAACTTCGGGATTTCCATTGAGAAGGTTCCTGACCCGGCGGCGTTCGATCTGGGTTCCCGGCATACGGGTGATCTTTGACTGTTCGTAGAAAGCCGCAGCCGGATTGTAACCATAGGTAATTTCGATTTGATCCAATATGTTGGGAGAATCGGTGTCTCTTCCGTAGGCGGCTATGGTGAAACTCTGGCCTTTGGCGAGGCCGCGCTGGTAAGCCTGGGTACGTTCGGTCTCCTGAATAGCGATAGAGCCGTCTATATGTATCTCCGCGATTTTCGTGAAGGGAGCGCTTCCGTTTCCCGCGGCGTCCTGCTCCGGAGCCTCATTCTTTCGCAGCGCCGTCAGGGTATGCTCCCCGGCGGCGTTCATACCCGTGATGATTACGGAAACACTGCGGTCTCCCAGGAGGTCCTGGGTATACAGGGAAACGGTCCCCGGCATGGTAATGATGGTGGGGCTGTTCCAAATTCGTTTATAGCCTCCTGCCAGGTCATCGTACCGAATGTAGGTAATGTAAATCGGACTTCCCGATTCGACAAGATTGCGGTAGGCGATGATCTGTTCATCCTGGAGGTCTCCGTCAAAATCCTGAGTCAGAACGGAAACAATGGTTTCCCCTTCATCAAGGGCGGCCTTGGCGTTTCTGCTGTCCGCGTAGGCCAGCTTTTCCGCCAGATAGTCTTCATCGTAGGCGTCTGACTGAAACTGGTTTTGGGGAATAACGATGCGCGTCTGTTTTGACGGGCGTCCGGAAAGGCGTTCAGAACGCTTGAAAATACGCTCGGGGGCAAAAAATAAAAGCCCTATGACAAGAGCGGTAAGAGCGAATATAAAAGCCGTGATAAAACCGGACGTTTTCTTTGCCATATAGGTATACCTCCAGGATTTTGCGGGGCTTGCCCCCGCCGCAGTTTTTTAATTCATCCAATGATGATGAACATGTCCAGGCTTTCCGTCCGTATATCCGAAGTAAAGACAGGACCGGGAGGGAATCCCTTGAAAAAAAGGCAGGTAAAAACGAAAATAATTGAGAAAAACCCCCGTTGAAAGTCATTCATGCTTTATAGTATATCATAAAAAAAAGATTTTACCCAGTCCTAATTATGGTGGAATTTGACGAAGAAAAGACCAGAGGAGCATAACGTTATGGGAGCTATTGAACCGCCTAAAAGTCCAAATATGCCGGAGAACCCCGGCGGCGTGGAGACCGGGGAATATCGGGATCTTCAGCGGGAAGTCAACCAACTGCTGGAAAAAGAGGCCGATACGGCGTTTCAGCGCCTTGCGGCTAACCTGCCCCCGGATATGCTGGAACAGACGGGCATCATGGGCGGGTTCAAGGAAAAGCTCTACGACTGTTTCAACCGGAATTACCGGAACCTGCTCAACCGGTATATGGCGGCGGCGGAAGACGAAATGGTAAAAAAAATCCGCAGCTATATTGATAAAGAGGAGGAGAAAGTCCGTTCCCGGTATACTTCCCGGGAAATAACGGACCTGTTGGAGCGGGCCGGCGGCGCCGGTAAATTCAACACCGAGGAAATTGAAAAATCCGTGGCCAATATGTACGGCCATTTGCAGGGGCATATACAGCGGGGCGTCACCGATCTGGAAAATCAGACCAACAGCCTGCTCCGGCAGAAAACCGATATAGGCTCGTTTATCCGCGGCGAAAACGCCTATTCAATCGTGAAGTGCGCCTTTAAAGACAACCCGGCAAAACCCAAGACCGTAACGGATGTAAAGCTTTCGGTGAACATCCTGGATTCCGAGCTGATAAGCCCCATCTTCCACTATCAGGTTACGGCGGAATACCTTATAAAGAACATTCTTTCCAACTATATCATCGACGCCATTGATACGGAGATCGAAAAACTCAGGGATGACCGCATTGATAGGGGGCTGGAGGAGCTTTCCGGCACGGAGGTCATCTTTGCGAAACTGGGGAAGGTCGAAGACTATACCGACGACGATGCGGAGGATCCCCAGTCCAAGCGGTATTCCATCATCGCCAAGTCTCTGTTTGACCGGATCTCAGGCCTGAGAGCGGAAATCGATCCGGAAAATTTCGACCCCCAGAACATACGGGAAAACCTCAATAAGATTCTGGACATGGAAAATATCCGCGGCAGGGGCTTCAACACCGCCGTCAATACCATTACTTCCATCCTTGACGCCGCCAGGATGGGGTATCAGTACATTGAAAATCTGAAGAACGCCCGGGAGCTTGTGATTCGGGAATACGAGGATGCCGATCCCGCGCAGCTGCCGGATGAACGGTACCAGATCAGGATGCGGTACTACGACAACGCCCAGCTCATTGAGGAACGGAAAGCCTATGACGTGCGGCTCGCGCGGTTTGAAACCGAGGTTCAGCGTCTGTGGGATGTACTGAACGCTGTATATGAAGACGCCAAGCCCTTCCGCAAGGTTACCGGTTACCTTGATTTGGTGAAGAAGAACCGGAATCGTATCCGTAAGGCCAAAGAGAAAACCGGGGAGACGCGGCGCGAAGACAGCGGCCAGGCGTGGGACGAAATCTTTTTTGTACCGGCGGCGGAAACCGAGGTTGAACGGATGAACCGGACCTGCCTCTATGAAAAGGATACGATTCGCCGGCGGATCATCCTGATGAGGGACAGGCTGAAATCCATGTACGACGACCGGTACCCTAAAGAACGGCGGGCTGTCGAAGACCGGCTGAATTTTCTGGAGGGGGAATACCGCGATTTTGAAAGCCGCATCAATCCCTATCACATCCGGAGCGGCCTTCTGTTGGACGTGGACATCACGTCCATTAAGCGCAAGAAAACCACCTTGGAGGCTATGGCGAATGTACTCAACGAATTCCTCCACCGTGTTTCCAAAGGGTTCCATGATGCGGCTTTCGCGTCCTTTAGCCGCCGGCAGTCTTCGGTGTGGGGGAACTCAGGCCCGTCTTTCTCCGGCGCTTGGGATGAAGCGCCTCCGCCGGATGAGGAGGTTCCTGTCCAGGACGGCTTTGATATACCGGATCCCGATGATGGAGCGACTGCCGCCGGCGGGGACGGCCGCGGGATCACGGAAGTGTAGCCCGTGAACCTGGAAATCCTTTCGACCCGCGCCGGCTTCAATGCCGCAGTACGGCATATAAAGAAAACCCTGGGGATCATCGACGCGCTGGAGGAAAACGCCAACCTGGGGGATATTCTTTTTGAATCGGAAGACGGGGAGCTTGCCGGCGAACAGGCGGGACTGCTGCTTCGTATGATTTTGATTGATAAACTGAAATACGCCGTTTTTTCTTCTAATCCCGCTTCCGTTGTCCCGGAACCTGCCGCGCTGGCGGCGGAATTTGAAAAATGGAAGGCCGTTGACCTGGTTGCCGCGTACCATCATCCTGACCGGGGGCTGCTGGCCGCCAATCCCAAGGTTCCGGCGGAACTTGCCAATTTTGGCGGCTTAAAAAAACGGGAAC
Organism: Treponema sp.; assembly: GCA_031259515.1. GTDB lineage: Bacteria > Spirochaetota > Spirochaetia > Treponematales > Breznakiellaceae > JAIRLK01. The sequence goes on from JAIRLK010000083.1 coordinate 4,710, forward strand.
TCCTGGTGATCTACGCGGGCAGGGCCGGCGCTCCGGCGGACGGACTCTGCCAAAAAGCCGCCGAAATCGCCGCCGCCCTTTTCGCGGGCGATAAACCCGCGATACCGGGGGAATTGTATATTGGCGCGTGTACGGTTAAGACGCCAGGGAAAACCGGGGCCTCCAAACTGGCTGCCCCTTCCCCCGCCGCTTCTCAAAGACCGGCGCGGATGACGCCTTTGTATTCCGTTGTGGTACAAAACGAACTCTTTCATAACGGCAACGTGGAAGCATGGAAGCGGATCATCGCCGCGTATACCGCCCGGTATCCTGAACTGCGGGTTTATATTTATTACGAGGGAGAACGTATCCTCGACATCAACGCGCTTTTCAAATGGGGCAAGGTAAAACACGGGAGTTCCATACAGTTTGCGGTCCAGGGCCGGGATATCAGGGATGCGGCTAAACTGTGGCGGTATTTGCTCCAGGGCGCGGGCTGTCAGTTTGAAGCCTTTCTCCAGGGGCCGCCCGGCGCGGTTATGAAACTGTTTTGAGCGGAGATTGCGCCATGTATACCGGAATTCATTTTTTTAGCCCCCATGAGGTACGCCCCAAAACCGCCGTTCCTGAAACACTCGGCATCCGGGGACGGCAGGCCAGGGAATTCGCGGAATTGGGCCTTCCCATACCGCCGGGAATCATTCTGGACTCCACCCTCGCGTCCCGGGTAAAGCGGGAAACCATCGGAAAGGACCTTGCCGCCTTTTTGGATGCCTGCGCCGGCATCATGGGGAAGAAGCTGGGGGACCGGGAAAAGCCTCTGCTCCTTAAAATCGTGGTTTCCCCGAATCTCGTGATTTCAGACTATCCGGTCCTTTACAACTTCGGCCTGGTAAAGCCGGCCCTTGACGGCTTCGCCGCGCCGGCGGTGTTGCGTAATGTCCAGGGTATGCTGATTGTCCGGGAGCGTATCAGACAACTGGAAGGGAAGGAAAGGGAACGGGAGCAAATCGCCGCCGCCCTCAAAAGTTTGGGCGCCTTGCTTCGGGGGGTCCGGGGGCGTTGCGAGGGTGGAACCTCCGCAGAGGGGGCAGCGGAGGACCGAAGGGCCGGGGCAAGTCCGCGGCTTCCCCCTCCTGAACTTATGGATATGTTTGCCGGATATTTTCCTGAAGGTTATTTCGAAAACGCCGAAACGCAGATTTTCTCCGCCCTGGAAGATGTTTCCACTCTTATCGCCCTGGACGATCCGGGCGGCGGGGATACGGCCCTGATGGTTCAGGCCCTGGCGTATGGGCATTCCGGAGATTCCTGTTCCGGCGAGTATTTCAGCCGGAACATCCTTACTGGGGAGAAAAAGCTCCAGGGGAAATTTTTTTGGCAAGGATTCACGGAAGTGAGGATCGATGAAAACGAAACAGACGACGCCCCAGGCCAAAGCCTGGATCGGCTCGCGGCAGATCACCGTGATACGCTGGAAAAGATAGCCGGAACGCTGGAGGATACCCTCAAGGAGATTTGCCGGATAGGGTTTGTGGTGGAAGAGGGCAGGGTCTGGCTGGTCGAACAGCGCCCGGCGGACCGGAAATCGGTTCAGGCTGATATTGCCTTGCTTTTGGATCTGGTCAACCGGGGGATCCTGGATACTGCCGGGGCCATACAGACAATCGATCCCCTCATGCTCAACGAGATCCTCCATCCGGTCATTGATCCCGCAAGCGTGGCGGACTTTACGAGATGGACCGGCGGAATTGCCGGCGCTCCCGGAGCCGTTGCGGGAAAGGCCTGTTTCAGCGCCGACGCCCTTCTTGAGGCCCGGAAACAGGCCATAAGGGGAGGGGAGGACCCCGGGTTTATCCTGGTTCTGCCCGCTTCCTTCGCGGAGGACGTAAAGGCCATAGAAGTCTCCGCCGGCGTTCTGACCGCCGAAGGAGGGTACTCCGCCCACGCATCGGTTGTCGCCCGGCAATACGGGAAGACATCCCTGACAGCCCCCGGCCTGAAAATCCAGGGGAAGCAGGCGGCCTTGGGGGATCTCGCCTTTTCTCAAGGGGATTACATCACCCTGGACGTTCCCGCTTACGGCCCGGCATCGGTATATTTAGGCGCCGGGAAGCTGATCCAGCCGGACATAAGGAAATCGGGGCTGCCGGACTTTATCGCCCTGGCGCGGGGCTTTATCAGGGACTTCCATGTCCGCGCCAACGCCGAAACTCCCCAGGATGCCGCCCTGGCCCTGGCCCTTGGAGCCGACGGCATAGGCCTCTGCCGGACGGAGCACCTGTTCTTTGGAGCGGAGCGGATCAACCTGTTCCGGGAGATGCTCTTCGCCGATTCCCCGGAAGACAGGCGGGAAGCCCTGAACGCCCTCAAGGTCATGCAGATCCAGGACTTCTCTCGTCTCTTCAGGGTTATGGCCGGACGGGAGGTAACTATACGGCTCTTGGACGCGCCGCTTCACGAATTCCTCCCCCATACCGGCGGAGAACTGGAGGATTTCGCGGCGCATCTGGAGCGGACAAAGAAGCGGAAGGTTTCCAGGGCCGAGGTCCTGGCCCGGTTTGAGGCGCTGAGGGAATTTAACCCCATGCTGGGGCGCAGGGGCTGCCGTATCGCGGTTTCTTACCCGGAGATCTACGCCATGCAGGTCCAGGCTGTCTTCGAAGCCGCCTACAAACTGAGGGAGGAAGGCGTAGCAGTTTGCCTTGAAATCATGGTCCCCCTGGTTATGAGTGCGCCGGAACTCAAGCTGATCGCCTATGGGAAAACGATAGAAGGGGCCGCTTACGCCGGCATCGCGGAGGTGGAGGAGGCCCTGAGAGCCGGGAAGAAGGCCGCGCCCATGCCGTACAGTATCGGCGCCATGATAGAGCTTCCCGCCGCCGCTCTGGGGGCCGCCGGGATCGCCAAATACAGCCGGTTCTTCAGTTTCGGTACTAACGACCTGACCCAGACCGTGTTGGGGATTTCCCGCGATGATTTTGCCGCCTTTATGCCCGGCTACACCCGCTTTGACCTTATTGAGGGCGACCCTTTCAGCGTCCTAGACAGCTCCGTCAAGGAACTCATCGTCCTTGCGGTGGAACGCGGCCGGCTTACCCGGCCCGGCCTGGTCTGCGGTCTCTGCGGCGAACAGGGGGCCCATCCCGCCGCCGTGCGTTTCTGCATGGACGCGGGGATCAACTACGTGTCCTGTTCCCCTTATTCGGTGCCTATAGCGCTCCTGGCGGCGGCCCAGGCGGAACTGGAACGGGCCGGGGTGGAGGCGTAAGGGGCGCAGACTAACCGGGCGGTGAAATAGACGCCCTAAAGGATTTTCTGCGTTTATCCCGGCCCGCCCTCCGCCTGATTGATAGTATCCGCTCTTTCCTTTATCCTGGTGAAAGGAGAACTTAATGGATCACCCCCCGGCCCCTTCCTCCCCTATCCCCTGGCATCCCGCCTTCGTCCAGGCTATCAAGCTGGAACTGGAACCCTACAAGGATGTCCTCGAATTCCTAACCGAATACCAGCTTACCTCAGAGCCTCTGGAAATTGATGTGGTTATTGTTAAAAAAAACCCGGAGCTTATCATCAAGAAGAACATCGCCAGGATATTCAAAGGGGTCAACATCCTGGAATATAAAAGCCCGGATGATTATTTCTCCATACAAGACTTCTACAAGGTTCTCAGTTATGGTTACCTGTATGCGGCTCTGAACAAGATTCGTGTACAGGATATGACC
>JAIRLK010000085.1 GCA_031259515.1 Treponema sp.
CCGGTGGGCTCGTCCGCCAGAATAAACGCCGGATCGTTTACCATGGCCCTGGCTATGGCCACCCGCTGCTGCTGGCCTCCGGATAACTGGGAAGGAAAATGATACAGCCTATCACCAAGCCCTACTTCCCGTAGCACGGCCGCCGCCCGTTCCTTCCGGTTCACTTTCTTTCTCCGGCTGTTTTTGTCCCCTCGGCAGTAGAACAGGGGAAGCTCCACATTTTCCAGGGCCGTAGTACGGGCAAGAAGATTGAAGGACTGAAACACAAACCCTATCTTTTTATTGCGGATCAGCGCAAAGGCGTCTCCATCCGATTTGGTTGTTTCTACCCCGTCCAAAAGATAGATCCCCCCGCTTGGTTTATCCAGACAGCCCAGGATGTTCATCAAGGTGGACTTCCCCGATCCCGAAGGCCCCATCACCGCCACAAACTCTCCCGCGCCGGCGGAAAAGTCTATCCCCCTGAGCGCCCGGACCGTAACGCCCCCCCGCAGTTTTCCCCCAAGCCGGTATTCCCGCCTGATCCCCCGCAGTTCCAGTACCGCCATGGTTACACCTTTTCCCGGAGGATCACGGACAGCCCTTCCAGGATGCCGGTTTCATCACCGGCTCCGCCCCAAAGCCGGATTTCCGTACGGGAGCCGTCGGTAATACCGGCGGTTACCAGCACACAGTCCAGCCTCCCCTCGCCCGAGATGTACCACAGAGGCTTGGGCGGACTCACCGCCGGCCTTCCCCCGGAGGAAGCTGAAGCCGCCGGGCCGCTGGTACCTCCGCCAGCCCGGTTTGCGCCCCGGTTTCCCGGCGGCCCCATGCCCGGTCCCTGGGGCATCATCATGCCGGTAAGCCCCTGGGTAACGCCGCCCCGGCTCTGGGGGGCGGCGGCGCTGCCGCCTGGGGACCGGACTTCCGAGGCGGCCTTCCGCTGTTCCAGGGCAAGCCGTTTTTCCGCTTCGGACTTTCCCCGCAGGCCTGCGGTAAAGATCATATCCGCTATCGCGTCTTCCGTCAGAGCCGTCGGCTGATACCTGAGGGCCGCGTTGGGGACCAGAAGAATGTTTTCGTTCCGCTCCTCGATAAACTCGACGGCGCAGGTCATACCCGGCAGAAGGGAGCCGCCTGAATTGTCCACATTGACGATCACCGTGTAGGACACTACGTTGTCCTGAACCGCCGGCATAAGGCGGATGGTCTCCACGACCCCCGAAAACGTTTTCCCCGGCAGGGCTTCCAGGGTAAACCGTACCCCCTGGCCCTTGCGTATCCCGGAAATATCAAGTTCACCCACCCCGGCTTCTATCTGCATCTCCTCAAGGTTTTCCGCCAGGGTAAAAAGGCTGGTAGAATTACTGCTTGATCCTTCCACGACGGTATCCCCTTCACTGATGTTCCGCTCTAAAACAATGCCGTCAATAGGAGAGACGATGAAGGCGTACTGGTTGATTTCGGTCTCTATGGCCCGCAGGGACGCCTCGGCGGCGGCAAGTTCCGCGCCCTGTATGTCCAGGGTGGTCTTCCCGGTTTTAAGCTCATAGTCAGAAATAAGGTTCTTTTCCGCGAGTTTTTCCTGGTTCCGGTAGTTCAAAACCTGAAGTTCGTAATTTGCCCTGGCCTTCACCACCGACGCGGCCTGCTGTTCCCGCTGAAGCCTGAGCATATCCGTGTTGAGTTCGGCCAGAATGTCGCCTTTGTGGATGACGTCGTTGTAATCCACGTATATTTTTTCAACTTTCCCGCTCATCCGTGCCAGTACGCTTACGGTCGCCACCGGCTTTAGGGAACCTGCGGCGGATACCGTCTTTTCCAGCGTTCCCCGGATGACCGCCGTGAACTCGTAATCCTTTACCGTCCCGGCCTTATGGGAACCGCAGCCGGCGGCCAGGAGCAGGAAAATCCCCAGCGTCGGGAAAAAGCGTAAACCTTTATTCAACCGCATTTTAGAGCCTCTTTTAGATAGATTCTGTCCATAATGTAGACACCGTATGGACAGACTACCTTAAAATTCGCATTTTCACAGCCTTTAGGTTGCGAAAATGCAAGGTCTGTCCGCAAAGGAACCGGCTTTGCGGACAGACACTAGATATCAGCAAAAATCATGCCAAGTTGAACATGAGGAGACGCTGTTATTTGGCACGAAAATTGCTTGTACTGATATACGAGCCGTTTGGCTCTAATAATTCATTTTTTATTTGGAGCATCTATGAAACGAATGGTGTATATCGCTTTACTGATGATGATAGCCGCCGCGGCCGTGTCCGCCCAGCAGTGGGGACCCGGCCCGGACTCCATGCATGGGGCATGGTCCAGGCACGGCCGCCGGCCCTCTTCCGGCCCGAGACCGGGGGATTACCGGGAATATCCCCAGGCGCCTCATTGGGAAAAAGCCGCCGTTACGGGAAACCTGGAACTGATAGACGGGAACATAGCCCTTCGGCAAGACGCGGTTACCTACTATATTACCGGCCTGAACAGGCTCGTCGGGTTCATTGACGGCCTTAAGGAAGGGGCCGCGGTAACCCTGGAAGGCGCCGTCAGGCCGCTGCCCGGAAACGGGGAACACCGGCTCTTCCTGGTCTCCAAACTGGAGATCAACGGCAGAACCTACGACAACCTAAGCCCCAGGTTCTAAACGCACTAACAAGCGGGCAATACGGAGTGAGTAAGATTTACCCGGCGGATAAATCTTACTCACTTTTATATCACCTCATACCCCGCTTCTTCCACCGCCGCTTTAAGCGCCGCCAGGGTTACTCCGTCTCCGTGGTCCACAACGGCGGACTTATCCGTAAGGCTCACCCCGGCGGACTGTACCCCTTCTATCTCTTCCAGGGCTGTTTTCACCGCTTTGACGCAATGCTCGCACGACATTCCTTCAATCTTCAATGTGGTCTGCATGGTTTACTCCTTCAAATGTTCTACAGTGTTCTTCTATAAGATAGTGTCTGTGTTCTTCTATAAGATAGTGTCTGTCCATACTATATCTGCATTATGGACAGACACGGAAAAAAAAGTCTACGGATCTCCCCTACATTGATTATTTTTTGTCCAAATTACGATGTTTTGAATTCGACCACATTCTTCTCCGGTTCTTTTGCCTGGATTCGGCAATCTTTTCCCAATATCCCGTAGAGTCGAATCAGTCGAGGGTAAATGCCTCTTTGCATGATAAGGAATTACAAATACCGGCGAAGAGACTTGAACTCTTACATCCTCGCGGACAGTAGATTTTGAGTCTCTCACGGCGCCTTCTT
>JAIRLK010000191.1 GCA_031259515.1 Treponema sp.
CTTTGACCATACCTGCTATACCTCTAGCATATTATCGGTATGCGGGAGGAAAAGGTTTATATTAATTCCTGTAATGCCAACCGGTTAAGAAGAAAATGAGAAACAAAAAGGACCGGGGGAAGTGAGCCATAAAGGATGATAGGAACTTGCGGGACTCAGGACAAGGGATCGTCAAACCCGTAGATCGGGATGACGGAAACAATCAACGAGATGATCGTTCACCAGGCCAGCGGCCTGGAGAAAAGCGTAAACAATGGTGGGCCCCACAAAGGAGAATCCCCGCTTTTTGAGTTCTTTGGAAATACCTTCGGAAAGTTCCGTTGAGGCGGGGACTTCCGGCATGGCCGTAAACCGGTTGATCACCGGTTCCCCGTCAACCCAATCCCAGAGCCACCGGGAAAAGGAGACCGGCCCTTCCATCATCTTGAGGTAGGCCCGGGCGTTTCCTATGGCGGACTCAATTTTCCGCCGGTTCCTGATAATACGGGCATCCCCCAAAAGCCGGGCAATGTCCTTTGCCCCGTACCGGGCCATACATTCCGGGTCCATGCCGTCAAAGGCCGCCCGGTACCCTTCACGGCGTTTCAGGATAGTAAGCCAGGACAACCCTGCCTGGGCCCCGTCAAGCACGAGGAACTCAAAGAGCTTCTGGTTGTCTTTCAGCGGACGCCCCCATTCCTTATCATGATACGTGATATACAGGTCATCAGAAAGGCACCAGGGACAGCGCGTCTTTTCCATAATTCATCATATACTCTTTACACATTTCTAAGCAATATTGTATGATTATATTTTAATAGCAGAAGGGGCATCCCGTAGCGTAGTATGGGCGCAGGGGCCGGACTTGCGGAGCAAATCCGCAGCTTCCTCCTCCTTCTTAACGTGTTGTAAAAAAAGGAGAATGGCGGTTGCGGATAGCCTTAGTCCATTATCACATGCGCCGGGGGGGTGTTGCTTCGGTGATCTCCCATCAAGCGGCGGCCCTCATGGAGGCGGGAGATGAGGTCCTTGTAATCTCCGGAGATCCCCCGGAAGCGCCCCTCGTTGTCCCTTCGGGGCGGGAGATTCCCGTGGCGGTGGTGGACGGGCTGCGATACGACCGGTTTCAAAAGTCGGCGGCCCCGTCTGTTCCGCCGGCTGAGACGGGGAAAAAACTGGCGGAGGATCTACGAGCGGCCATAACCGGCGTTTGGGGAACGGAGGCGGATATTATTCATGTTCACAATCCCCTGATCCGTAAAACAGCCGCCCTGCTTCCCGCCCTTAATATTCTGAACAAACAGGGTCTGCGCCTTCTGTTGCAGAACCACGATCTTGCCGAAGATTTCCGGCCCGACGTCTACGTTGACGGAGAAGATTACCCGGCGGACTGCCACTACGCGGTGATCAACAGCCGGGACTATTCCTTTTTGCACCGGGCGGGACTCAAGATTGAGGGTCTCCACCTTATCCCCAACGAGGTGGTTTCGGTAATGGCCGCTAGGGGCCTGGAACGGAACCGTTATCTCTACCCGGTCCGGGCGATACGCCGGAAAAACATAGGTGAGGCTCTGCTCGCGTCTCTGTTCATCCCCAAAGGGAGGACCGTGGCCGTTACCCTGCCGCCGACCACGGATCAGGATGAGGCTGTTTACCGGAACTGGGTGAAACTCGCCGGGGAACTGGAACTCCCGGTAGAATTCGAGGTGGGAACCCGGGAGCGATTCGCCGATGTGTTTGGCAGCGCGCTGGCGGTACTGAGTACGTCGGTCAAAGAGGGATTCGGATTTTCCTTCCTGGAACCCTGGACCGCAGACAGGGCGGTACTGGGCCGGCGTATTGATTATGTGTGCAGAGATTTTGAGGATGCGGGAATCAAATTCACGGCGCCTTCGAAAAAAACCGGCGTTTTTTACAAATCCATCAATATTCCCATGGACTACATCGCGCCGCCGGTGCTGAAAAACAAGATGGAACGCGCCATGACCGCCATTTACGAGGCCTTTGGGCTGGAGCCGCCGGCTTACGCGATTCGAATGATGGACGATATGATTTTTACCGAGCAGACGATTGATTTTGGCCGTTTGGATGAGGAATTGCAGGCCGGCGTCATCCGCATCATGGTTTCAAACGACGTGGTGTACCGGGAGATCGCGGCGCTTAACCCCTTCCTGACGGGCCTCGCGGACTGGCAAAGCGACGAGGAACTCATCGCGGAAAACAACCGCAGGATCCGCGAGGCCTATGGGAAAGAACGGATCGCGGCTATTCTCAGGCGGACCTACCAATCAGTCATGAATACCCCCATACTTCACAAACTCTCGAAGATACTGCTCCTTGAATTATACCTGGACCCCCTGCGTCTTTCCCTGGTTGGGGTTAGCCATGTATGACAACCTTATCGCCCTGATTCGGGATTCCGCGTCTCCCATGACGCCCGCTCCAACGCCTCCCCTGCCGCCTGACTATGAGGCCCTGGTTTATCCCGGCCGCCGGTCCGCGCCTATTCCCGGTATACGGGCGGTTATCTTTGACCTGTACGGTACCCTCTTTATCTCCGCGGCCGGAGACATAGGCGTCGTCGACAGCGGCTCTATGCAAAGCAATCTGGACAGCCTTGCCTCGTTGCTCGGGGGAGATCATACCGGAGAGGAACTACAAAATTACTTCCGTACCAGTGTATTGAAAATCCATGAGGAGCTTTTTGCCAAGACCCTGTATCCCGAAGTCCGGGTCGAAAAGATCTGGGCGGGTTTCCTTCGGACGAAAGTCCGCAAACAGAGGGCCGCCGACGGCTTTGCCATGAGCCCCGAAGAATTGGCCCTCCGCTACGAACTTGCGGTGAATCCCGTATACCTCATGCCCGGCGCGGGGGAAACCATTAGGGCCTTGAAAGACGCGGGCCTCGTCCTGGGTCTTATCTCCAACGCGCAGTTCTTCACCCCCCTTCTCTTTAACGCGTTGCTCGGCGCTTCCCCCGCCGATCTAGGCTTTAACCAGGGAATCTCGATCTACTCCTACGAGGCCGGCGAAGCAAAACCGTCCCCGGTCCTTTTCGCCCTGGCCAGAGCCCGGCTTACGGCCCTGGGCATAGCCCCGGAAGCCGCTCTCTATGTGGGAAACGACATGCTCAACGATGTCTACGCCGCTTCTTCTTCCGGCTTTAAGACCCTGCTCTTTGCCGGGGATGACCGTTCCCTGCGCCTCCGAAAGGAGACCGCTTTCATCCGGAACGCCCGCCCCACCAGGGTAATCCGCCGTCTTGCGGACATCCCCGCCCTCTGCGGCGTTTCTTCCCCATAAGCGGGCTAACCGGAAGTTCAAATGCGGCCCAGGAATCGCCGATAATGAATTACCGATTATTGTTGTATAGATTATAGCAGGTACATCAATGTCTTTTAACGAATTGTGGGAGCTTATAGTACAATTAGTCACTTCCTGGCAGATAATCGCCGTAACGGTTGTGGTGTTCTTTTATTTTTTTCTCGTCTCCTCTGTTGGCCGGCGGCGTTACAGGAGCCGCGTTCCCGCATCCGCCCGCCCTAAGAAAGCGAAAAAAATCCCTAAGGAGCCTTCCGCGGCGGAGGAGGAAGATTTGTTAGGCGGCGGTGATTCAAATATTGAGGAAACCGGTTGAACGGATGGGATACAATGTGTTCGTCGGCGTAACGCCGCAATTTCCCCATCCCCGCTGTATGCTCCCGCACGTCGTTATTCGTAAAGTATCCGCGTCTCTTGCGCTATCCATACTTACTATAATAAATTGTTGGTATATTTTATGTTGGAGCTATGAGCATGGCTAACATGCAGGCAGCCGCCGCTCAGTATCTATCAAAGTACGGGCATCAAAGTATTGCGTGTAACTACTATGTCCTCACAAAGCTGGGTATTGACAGGATTCATTGTTATTTAAAAATTGATGAATACATCATTCTCTGTGTTCCTTTCCAGTTGGGATTTAAGCGCGCTTTGTTTCTGGCTTCCCTCTCCCGGCAGGAATTGAACTTTTTTCGGCGGTATATCAACAGCAGTGTGGGACTTTCCATAGGGTTTGCCCCGAATCGGAAGCAGGCGCCGATACAATTCTTCATACGCTGTAATTTGGTAAACCTGGGGCAGATGAAAGGCCGGGAAAACGTGGGGATTTTGGTAGTTGATTACAAATCAACCCCCCATGACATGGTGATCCTGCTGGGGGATTTCCTGGAAAATCAGCTCCGGCTCAGGGCGGGATACGATGAGTATGGGAATTCGATTATCAAAATGACTGCCAATACGACAAAAATGCTGGGCTATAACATGTACGCTACCATTACGGAACCGAATAACCGGGAAAAGCGGATTCAGCTATTCAGTCTGAGTACGAAGACGATAGAGCACCTGGAAGCGGTCACCTCCAGAGAACGTCCGCCGGGTACTCAGGTGCATTACCATTTGTTTTTTAAAAAGTACCGCATCTTCATACCGGGAACGGTGAAGAGTGTGGTCAGGCCTCCCCAGGGGGGGATAATCAAGACTTCCGCGAATCTGGTCTTTTCCCCGGAACTGGTGGAGATCATCGGCGATTATTGGTATACTATTCGACGTGAGCTCAATGAGACTGATGTATCCGCAAACGAACACGAATTTTCACGAATTAGTAGAAATTTGCGCTAATTCGTGTAATTCCCAGACTTTTTTTGTTGTCGAACTCACGTTATTCAGGTAAATTCTCCGTTGAAGGCTGCCCGGCAGGGCCTTTCGCGGAAATCCGGCAAGGGTTTAGCCCGCGTCGGGGGCTGCCTTGGGGTCTCCCCCCTGGATGGCCGAAAATTCACCATAAAGGCGCCGGTCCAAAATTCGACAATTTTGGCCGGCTTCAGGTTACTATGGCAAACATAATTGAACCGAGAATTCTCAAGGGTTTCCGGGATTTCCTTCCCGGCGCGGAAATTGAGCGGCGTTCCCTGGTGGAACGCATTGAGGCGTCCTTCCGGCTGTACGGGTTCGTACCCATCGACACGCCGGCGCTGGAATATGCGGAGATCCTCCTGGGCAAGGGCGGGGGCGAAACGGAAAAACAGATATACCGCTTTATCGATCACGGAGGCCGGGATGTGGCCCTCCGCTTCGACCTTACCGTGCCTTTTGCCCGGTTCGTGGCTGAACACCGGGAAACGCTTCCCCTACCCTTTAAGCGCTACCACATCGCCAAAGTCTGGCGGGGGGAAAACACCCAGCGGGGACGGTACCGGGAATTCACCCAGTGCGATTTTGATATTGTGGGAAGCGAAAGTCCGGCGGTGGATTTTGAGATCCTCCTGGTGATGCGTAACACCCTCAAAGCCATAGGCGCCGGGGATGTAACGATCAGGATGAACCACCGGGGGCTTTTCAACCGGCTCATCACCCGCCTTAACCTGCGGGATAAAGCGGCGGATATCCTCCGCACGGTGGACAAGCTTGCCAAGGCGGGCCGGGATGCCACGGCGGTGTCCCTTGAAGAACTGACGGGAGGGGGAAAGGCTGCGGAGATACTCCGCTTTATCGAGGCCCGTGGAAGTTTTGAGGAGACGCTGGATACCATAGCCGAGGCTGCGGGCGGGGAAGGTCCCGAATCGGAGCGGCTCCGGCTGATACGTTCCTTCATGCTCGACATGGGGATAGCCGATTCATTCGTCCTTGACCCCTCCATCACCAGGGGGCTTGATTACTATACCGGGATTGTCTTCGAGACCTTCCTTACGGCCATGCCCGAAATAGGCTCGGTCTGCTCCGGCGGCCGCTATGACGACCTGGCGGGTCTTTACTCCCGGGAAAAACTCACCGGGGTAGGATCCTCCCTAGGGCTGGACCGGCTTATCGCCGCCCTGGAAAGCCTGGGCAAGGCCGGGGGCCGGAGTACCTACGTGAAGGCGGCCATAGCCTGCGTGGACGAGGCCGCCGGCGGGGCGTACCAGGCCCTGGCGGACCGTTTCAGGGAGCGGGGCATCCCCTGCGAGGTGTTTCCGGAGGCGAAAAAGCTTACCCAACAGTTCATCCTGGCGGAGAAAAAAGGCGCCCACTGGGTTATCGTTCCCGGTGAAAAGCCCTCCGAAAGTCCCCTTACCCTGCGGGAACTTAAAACCCGCCGGGACAGGACGGATCTATCCTTTGAAGAAGCCGCAGCGATATTAAGCCGGTGAGCGGTTCCAAAACTCCGGGGTTGCGATGGTGAAACCCCCGCAGAGAGGATAGCCCGCAATGCAGCGCGGGCGTAAGGGGAGACTTCCCCTCCTTAGCTTGTTGACGAGGTACGCATGGAGGTACGCATGATTGAACAGAAAAAACTGTCCTTAGCGGACTGCCTTAAAGCGGCAACCGAGACCAAAGAGCTTTTGCTTGGCCCCTCCGCCCTGGAGGGTATACCCCGCCTGCTCCGGGAACACTACGATTTTACCGGGGTCTGTATCGTCGCCGATGAAAACACCGACGCGGCGGCGGGGAAAAAAGTCCGGGAAGTCCTGGATGCGGCGGGCATCTCCCCGGCTGCATCCCTGGTATTCCCCGGCTCGCCCCGGCTTCACGCCGGCTGCCATCATATCGACCGGATAACCGCTCATCTTGCGGCCCTTCCCGGCCCGGCGGGCATAGTCCCCATCGCCGTGGGATCGGGAACGGTGAACGACCTGGTAAAACGGGCCGCTTCAGAACGGCGCCTCCCCTACCTCTGCGTTCCCACCGCCGCGTCGGTGGATGGCTACACCTCCTACGGCGCGGCCCTCCTGTCCGGCGGCTTCAAACAGACTTTCCCCTGCCCCGCCCCCCGGACTTTGGCGGCATCCACAGCGGTATTACAGGGAGCGCCGGCCTACCTTTCATCCTCGGGATTCGGCGACCTGGCAGGGAAGATCATCGCCGGGACAGACTGGATCATCGCCGAAAAGGCCGGGGCCCTGGGCGCTCCGGGGACCGAGCCCATCGATCCTCTGGCATGGGACATGACTCAGACCGGGCTCTTGGATACCCTCAACCGGTCGGCGGAGGCAGTCCGGGGGGATGGTGATGCGGTGGTGGCCCTCTTTTCCGCTCTGTCTATCACCGGCTTCGCCATGCAGCGCCTTAAAAGTTCCCGGCCCGTGTCGGGTTGCGAGCATCTGTGGAGCCATATCTGGGAAATGGAGGATCTCTCGGTGGACGGCAGTCCCGTAACCCACGGCCACAAGGTCGCCCTGGGAACCCTGGCCGCCGCCGCTTTTACGGAGGCCCTCTTTGCCCAAGCCTCCCCTCCCCTCCCCGCTTTGGGCTGGAAACCGCCCACCCGGGCGGAGCGGGAGGCGGAGGTACGCGCCGCCTTTGCCGCGGCTATCCCGGGGACCGGGCCGGCGGACGCCGCGGTAAAAACAGCCCTGGAAAAGCTGGCGGACGAAAAACACGCACGGGTCCTGGGGGATGCCCTGCGGGACAACTGGAAGGAAATACGGGAAAAAGTCCGGGAAAGGCTTCCCCCCTACGGCGAATTACGGGACCTCTTGGCCCGGGGCGGCTGTCCGGTCCTGCCAGAGGAAATCAACCTGAGCCGTAACGAGGTCATCGCGGCGGCCCGGCGGGTCCAGATGATACGGAACCGCTACACTGCGGTAGACTTAGCCTGGGACCTGGGAGTCTTCACCGGCGTATTGGCAAAAATGGAAGCGGGCCCCTACCTTAGATAATTCCTCACCTATTAGACTAAGGTCCGGGCTATCCGTACAATATCCGCGAAGACGCCGCCTGCGGTAACCTGCGCGCCCGCGCCGGGGCCTTTGATCACCATGGGCAAGGTTGAATACCGGTCGCTGGTAATCACCACGATGTTGTCCGAATCCACCAGAGAGCGGAAGGGGCTCCCTTCGCCCTCTTCCCGGAGAGAAATTCGGGCGGATCCTTCTTCGATAACTGCCACATACCGCAGGACTTGACCTTTGGCCGCCGCAAGGACGCGGCGCTTTTCAAAGACCGGGTCCGCGTTCCGCAGTTCCGCGAAAAAGGCTTCCACCCCCTCAGCCTCGAAACACGGGGCGGGCAGGAGAGGCTCTATGGCAACCGCGTCAAATTCCAGGGACATACCGCACTCCCGGGCCAGGATCAGGGCTTTCCGGGCGGCATCCATGGCGTTAAGGTCATCCCGGGGGTCCGGTTCGGTGTAGCCTTTGGCCTTAGCCTCCCTGACCAGTCCGGAAAAGGGTTTGGAGCCGTCGAAGTTGTTGAAGATATAGCTCAGGGTCCCGGACAGGACCGCCTCTATACGCCTGACCCGGTCCCCTGAAACAGCCAAGTCCCGAAGGGTGGAAATGACCGGGAGGCCGGCGCAGACCGTGGTCTCGTAGAGGTAGGGAATGCCCCGGTCTTTGGCATACCCCGTCAGGGTACGATAATACTCCAGGGAGCCGGAATTGGCCTTCTTGTTGGGGGTAACAATGGGGATGGCGGCCCGCAGGATCTCGGCGTACCGGGAAGCCACATCGTTGCCGGAGGTGCAATCGCAGAACGCCATGTTGGGAAGGTTGAAGTCCCTCATCCTGGCGATAAAGGCGTCAAGATCAAAGGGAAATCCCCAGGGATCCCCCCGGTCATCGGAGGACAGCAGGGCCTTGACCGTTTTGGGGTCCAGACCGTCGGGATTGAAGATCATCCGCCGGGAATTGGCCGCCCCGGCCAGGTTGATGCGTATCTTGTGTTCGTCCGCCAGGATTTCCCAGTGCCCCGCTATCTGGTCTATCAGGGTGCCGCCTATAAGGCCCGTACCCACCAAGAAGAGGTTCACCGACCGCACGCCGGAGAGGAAGAAGGCTTCGTGAATCGCGTTCAGGGCCTTGGCTTCATTGTGCCGGGAAATGACCGCCGAGATATTGAGTTCCGATGACCCCTGGGCTATGGCCACAATGTTGATCCCGTTCCGGCCCAGGGCGTGGAAGATCTTTCCGGATATGCCGGACCTCCGCTTCATCTTCGATCCCACCACGGCGATAACCGCCAGCTCCCCTTCGACCACCGGCTCATCTATGGCAGCGGCGGCGATCTCCCGGTCAAATTCTTCGCGCAAAGCGGCGTCGGCATCGGCGGCGGACGCGGGGTCTATGGCAAAACAGATGGAATATTCGCTGGAACTTTGGGTGATAAGGATGACGTTGATCCGCCGCCGGGCCAAAGCGCCGAAAAGCCGGGAGGAGAACCCCGCAACCCCTACCATGCCCGTACCCTGAAGCCGGACCAGGGTGATGTTCCCCAAAGAACTGATTCCCCGTATAGGAAAGGAGCTGTCTTCGGCTTCCCCGGTAATCCAGGTTCCCGAAGAGGCGGGGTTGAAGGTGTTGCGTATCACAATGGGGATGCCCTTTTCCAGGGCCGGCATGACCGTGGGAGGATGCAGAACCTTGGCCCCAAAATGGGAGAGTTCCAGGGCTTCCTCATAGGAAATGCGGTCTATTTTGAAGGCGGTCTTGACCATCCGGGGATCCGCGGTGAGTATGCCGTCCACATCGGTCCAGATTTCCACCGCGTCAGCTTCAAGGGCGGCGCCGAAGATGGCCGCCGAAAGGTCTGATCCTCCCCTGCCCAGGGTGGTAGTGCGCCCCTCATCATCGGAAGCGATGAATCCCGCGGCGATTTGCA
>JAIRLK010000218.1 GCA_031259515.1 Treponema sp.
GCGCCGTTCTGTTTTTGAGCCGGCTGTTCGGTCTGGGCGACACATTCGAAGTATACGCTAAAAAAATATAGACGCCGCTAGGGAACGCCGGCGGAGGTACGGCGGCGCGGAATTTCTATTGGGGCTTGACAGGCGTATTGAAAAAAAATTCTGCCTACGGTAGAGTTATAGTATAATGAATAAAGTCAAAAAAACAAACAAATTTTCAAAGGATTTCATACAGGACCGCGCGTCCCGCACGGTTGCTAACCGCGTCAAAACACGGCTCCTGGACCGTATAAGCCGCACCCTCATCCCCCCCCCCCCCCCCAGAAATAACTTTTCCGTTGAACGGGCATTATTATCATTTCCCGATAACATTCAGAAAGAATACGCTATTTGTATGCCTGCAAATTTCTATATGTCATATCATAAATAGGAGGAATAATGTCTGGCAAGAAAAAAATACTCGTGGTTGATGACAACGAGATCAGCCTTGAAATCGTAAAACTTATGCTAAAAAACGATTATGAAGTAATTACCGCGAAATCCGGCAAAACCGCGTTAGAGCATTTAGGGCATTTTCGTTACGGGTTTATTCCGGATTTAATTTTACTGGATGCGATGGCGCTGTTTACCGGCGGATGGAAAATATTTAGAGAAATAAAAGAAATAATCTGCTCAAAAAAAGTGCCGTTAATACTTTCAGCAGCAACAAAAGAAATTGAATGGTATAAACTGGCGGCAGACATTGAAGTGGATGAATATATAGTAAAACCATACAATAAAGAAGACTTATTGAACAAAATAAGAGCCGTGATAGAAAAACAAAGCAAAAAATGAAATAATAGGCTAAATCATCACAATTTTTGGGAAGGGATTAGGGGATATATTGAGGAAAATGTCAAGTCCTAAAATAGGTTGACAAGTTTTATGCGACCATACGGTGCATTTTTTCTGGCTCTCGTAATTGAGCGACAGTTGGTCCTATGTTAATTCCCCGCTTTTCCCCTTTACAGGGACTTGGAACAGGTTTTATTATTAAACTTTACCCGGTGTTCTTAAAACACCGCGATAAAAATCAGGAGGATTTATGTCTGAGCGAATTTTTTTGCTTGTGCCGGCAGGGTCTATTTTGGCCCTGGCCTTCGCGTTCTTTCAGGCACGGAAAGTGCTGAACTTTCCCGAGGGAAACGATTTGATGAAAAAGATCTCCCGGTCGGTGCGGCAGGGGGCTAACGCCTATCTCAAGCGCCAATATACAGGTGTGGCGCTGTTCTTTGCGGTGATGTTTGTTGTACTGGGCGTCATGTCCTTTGCCGGGTTTTTGACTCCCTTTGTGCCATTTGCCTTTATCACAGGCGGTTTTTTCTCCGGGCTTTCGGGCTTTATCGGGATGAAGGTAGCCACCGCCGCCAATGCCCGGACCGCCCAGGCCTCGTCGGAGAGCCTTGACCGCGGGCTAAGGGTGGCTTTTTCTTCCGGGACGGTTATGGGTTTTACTGTTATCGGACTGGGGCTGCTGGACCTTTCAATTTGGTTTTTCCTTCTAAAATACGTTTTTTATGCGCATCTTGCCGATAATCCGGCTGCCCAGATAAATAATATTTCCGCAGCCATGCTGACATTCGGCATGGGGGCTTCCAGCATGGCCCTCTTTGCCCGTGTGGGCGGAGGTATTTTTACCAAGGCAGCCGATGTGGGCGCCGATCTTGTGGGCAAGATTGAGGCGGGAATCCCGGAGGACGATCCCCGGAATCCGGCGGTCATTGCCGACAATGTGGGGGACAATGTGGGAGACGTTGCTGGCATGGGCGCGGACCTCTACGAATCCTATGTCGGTTCCATCGTAGCCACCATAGCCCTGGCGGTTTCCGCAGGCTATAATTTCGGCGGCGCGGCGGTGCCCATGCTGATGGCGACACTGGGAACCATTGCCTCAATCATCGGAACTTTTTTTGTGCGTTGCAAGGAAAACACCGATCAGAAGGTTCTGCTTTCCGCCCTGCGGAAGGGGACATATATTTCTTCGGTACTGGTAATAATAGGCGCCTACCCGGTGATATACTACGGCTTGGACTGCGCCAACAACCCCAGACACTTGGGGGTCTACGCCGCCGTCATTTCAGGGCTTGCCGCAGGGGTACTGATAGGTTTCTTTACCGAGTACTTTACCTCAGATTGCTATAAGCCCACGCGGGACCTTGCCGATTCCAGCGTTACCGGTCCCGCAACGCTGATCATCAGAGGCATATCCCTGGGTATGCTTTCAACCTTCCTCCCGGTCATTATCGTGGGAATTTCGGTGCTGGTTAGTTTCTTTGCCTCAGGCGGCGCGGCTAATTTTTCCGAAGGACTCTACGGAGTGGGTATTTCCGCAGTGGGTATGCTTTCCACTTTGGGAATCACGCTGGCTACGGACGCCTACGGCCCCGTGGCGGACAATGCGGGGGGCATAGCCCAGATGTCCCATCTTCCCAAAGAAGTACGGGAAAGGACCGATGCCTTGGATTCGCTGGGAAACACTACCGCCGCCACCGGTAAGGGCTTTGCCATAGGCTCCGCCGCCCTGACCGCCCTGGCGCTGATCGTAGCCTATATTGACGAAATACATATCAAATATCCGGACTTTGTGTTCAATCTTAACATAACCAATCCCACAACCTTGGTGGGGCTCTTTATAGGAGCCATGCTTCCCTTTCTATTCTCCTCTCTCACTATGAGCGCCGTTGGCCGGGCGGCCCAGAATATCGTTATCGAAGTACGCCGTCAGTTCAAGGAGATTGCCGGCCTCATGGAAGGCAAAGCTGATGCGGACTACGCCCGGTGCGTTGATATTTGTACCAGAGGCGCCCAGAAGGAAATGATAATTCCGGCTTTGACAGGGATCATTATTCCCATTGCGGTTGGCATTATTCTGGGTGTAAACGGCGTTACCGGTATGTTGGCCGGCGCCACCACCACAGGTTTTGTGCTGGCCGTTATGATGGCCAATTCCGGCGGCGCTTGGGACAACGCCAAGAAGTACATTGAGGCGGGAAACCACGGCGGCAAGGGTTCTGACCCTCACAAGGCCGCAGTGGTAGGCGATACGGTAGGGGATCCGTTCAAGGACACATCGGGACCGTCCATCAATATCCTCATCAAGCTGCTCTCTATGGTTTCCATTGTCTTTGCGGGACTGGTGATGCAATTCCACATATTTAATTAATGACAGCGGGGGACGGCGGCTTATTTTGCCGCTATGTACTTCAGGAAGTTGCGGAGCAGGAAAGTGAGCAGCACCGTACCGAATATCATCACGACCGAGAGGGCGTTTATCACGGGAGAGATGCCGAAGCGTATCGCGGAGTATATGTACAGCGGCAACGTTGACGAACCAGGCCCCGCTACAAAGTAGGTGATGACAAAGTCTTCCAGAGAAATAGTTATCGCCGTGAGGAAACCGGATACTATGCCCGGCATACAGATAGGTATGGTTACCTTAGTCAGGGTTTGGCGCTCTGTAGCGCCGAGGTCGGCGGCTGCCTCTATGATGGAAAAATCGAATTCGTCAAGACGCGCCATCACCATGAGGAAAACAAAGGGCAGGTTGAACGTGGTGTGGGCGATAAAGATGGTAAGGAGTCCGAGCTTCAGTCCTATGCCGGAAAAAAAGACGGAGAGCGATACGCCTATGATGATTTCAGGGAGTACCATAGGCAAAAACGAGACTATCTGGGTGTAAGACCTTATGCGAAAGCGGTACCAGTTGACGCCTATGGCGCCCAGCGTCCCCAAAACCGTGGCGGTGGCGGCGGAAGTCGAGGCTAT
>JAIRLK010000018.1 GCA_031259515.1 Treponema sp.
CATTCCCACGCCTCCCTCACCCACATTTGGGCGGCACGAAACCCTGCGGGTTTCTTTATAGTGCCGCCCAAACGTCGCAAACAGCCGGGACGCTAAACGTGGCCCACATTTATAAAGAAATTTGGTGGGTGATCTACCGGGAAGTATCCGGGTACTAAAGGCGGGGCCGGGTCAGTTTCCGAATACCGGCGCCAGTCCCACAAGGCCCTTGACCTCCCGGTCGGCGAACCTGACACCCGCTCCTATGAAGAAGTCCCGCTCGTCCCGCAGGGAGTTGTTGATCCCCCCCTGGATGTAGAGCCAGTTCCAGGGCTTGTTGCTACCGGGATCGAAGAAAGGATAGACCGTGAGGGTCCCCCGCAGATTGGGGGCTTCGCCGGTCCTGAACCGGAAAATTTCTCCTGAAAGGCTTAACCACGTGAGGGGCTGTACGTCCAGCCCTACTCCTGCTGTGTTTTCCAGGAGGCCGCCCCGGATCGTCAGCGGACCAAAGCGGCGGGCTATTTCCGCGTCTATCGCAACGGTATACTTGGTCTCGATACTGTCTTCGTAGCTCGTCACGGTTCCGGCGGGATTCCCGGTTGTAACCTCGGTTAACTTCCGGGTTGTTACCCCCTCGGGCGCGGAAGAAACGCCGATACGGTACCACCGGTCATTGGAGGCCGGGTCCAGCCGGAGGGATGCCCCGGACCTCATCCGCTTGTTGAGGAATTCATAGCGGCCCTGGGCGTCTATCGAGATGCCCAGGCCGTTAGCCCGGTCCACGATCTCCCCGGCGGTGGTTACCACGCCGTTTATGTTGACGGCCAGGGTGTTCACGCTGTCCAGGGCGGTCCTCAGCTGCTCCGCCGCCGCCCCGGTCTTTTCCACCGTGGACAGAAGCTCCTCGTAGAGATGGCCGTCCCGCAAAACCTGGCCCAGGTTGCCCCTGCCTGCCCGGATATCGCCGGTAATGGCGCGGATGTTTTCCAGGGCGGCGTGGATTTCTTCCACCGAGCCGCCTATGTCCGCTTCCCGGCTCAAGAGGAGCCGGTCTACCTGTTCGGTTACGGACGCCAGGGACTCAAGAATACGGGAGATCCGCTCCAATTCCGCATCGGATTGGGCGTTGACCTTTGCGGCTATGGCATTGAAGGTTTCCAGGGACACCGCCAAAAGCCGCATCTGATTCGTCTGAAATTCCTCCAGTATCGACGAGATTTGGCCCCCCAGTTCCTGAACCACGCCGAGAACCGCGTTAAGGTCCCGTGTTTCCCGCTCCGCATTGATCCGGCCTCCCGCGGGAACGATGGGGGTATGTTCGGTTCCGGGATCCAGGGCAAGGATGGAGGTACCCAGGATAGATGAAGACTTCCGGGCAATTTTGGCGTCCCCCCGGATCTCCACGTTCTTCAAAAAAGCTACTTTAAGATGGGCCTGGCTGCCGTCCAGGTCGATGGCATGGATCTTCCCCACCGGAACGCCCGCCAGGTACACTTGGGATCGGGTGGATAACCCGGTGGCATCGTCAAGGGTAACATTGTAGATTTTGGTATTAAACGAGTTGAGGCCGTCGGCGGACATGACGATATACACCGTACCCGCCGCTCCCAGGATAATAAAGAAGAGCGCTATCTTCACGTACCGGGAACCGTTCATACATCCAACTCGCGGAAAGAAATTCTGATAAAATCCCGCACCATCTGATATTCCGATTGGGCCAAGTCTTTGGGCGTCCCTTCGGCGGCGACCCGCCCCTGATCCAGGAGGGCGATACGCTGGGCAATACGGAACGCCGCGGGAATGTCGTGGGTTATTATGACGCAGGTGATATTCAGTTCCTTATTCACCCGGACAACCAGATTGTTGATGGTTTCCGACAATACCGGGTCCAGCCCGGTCGTGGGCTCGTCGAAGAACAGCACCTCCGGCCTCATGACCAGGGCGCGGGCCACTCCCACCCGTTTTCGCATACCCCCGGACAATTCATCCGGCCGTTTCGACTCTATGCCGGGGAGTTCTATCCATTCAAGCATCTCTGAGACCCGCCGGTTGATCTCCCCCCTGTTCCTGATCCTGAGCACTTCCTTGAGCGGGAAGGCGAGATTTTCGCCCACCGTCATGGAGTCGAAAAGGGCGGCGTTCTGAAAGGCGTACCCAAAATACTTCCGCAAGGCCATCAATTCATCCTGTTTAAGGGCGGTTAATTCGGTATTCTTAAACCATATCTTCCCGCCGTCGGGTTTCAGCATACCCAGTATGGTCTTGAGAAAGACGCTTTTACCCGTACCGCTCTGGCCGATAATGGCGTAAATTGACTTTTCCGGGATTTCAATGCTCACATCCTTCAATACATGGTTTTGGAGGGGCGAAGTTCCTTTGGAGGATTTACAAATGAAGGAATTATACCTGAAGGATTTACAAAGATTTTGGGTACGGATAATCGGCGCGGCCGTCATGAGTATATCACTTTTAACATCATGGTAGTCAGAAGGTAATCCGCTACCAGGATGGCTGCCGATGATACCACCACCGCTCTGGTAGCGCTGTCCCCCACCCCTTTGGCGCCCTGGGTTGTTCTGAGGCCGTTGAAACAGCACACGGTAGAAACAATAAAGCCCATCACCGCCGCTTTTATCAGCCCCACATATACGTCGCGGGGACTGAGAAACCCGAACAAATAATCCAGATAGCTGGCCGCGTCTATTCCGTACAGATGCACTGAAACCACATAGGCCCCAAAACTTCCTATCACATTGGCCAGAAGGGTTAGGAAGGGGAAAACCAGCATCGAAGCGATCACCTTGGGCAGCACCAGGTACTGCACCGCGCTGATGGACATAGCTTCCAGGGCGTCGATCTGCTCGGTTACCTGCATAGTACCCAACTCCGCCGCCATAGCGGAGCCGTTTTTCGCAATGAGCATAAGGGTAGTTATGATCGGGGCCAACTCCCGGGACAAGGCTATGGCTACCGCCGCGCCGGTACCGATTTCCGCCTGAAAAGGCTGCAACAGGGCCGCCATTTGGAGGGCGAAGATCATCCCTATAGCGCCCCCGGACAAGAGGATGATAAGCACGGAGTTGATCCCCAGATGTTCAATTTCGGCTATGTTTTGGGCCACCCGGAAGGGCCGGCGTATCAAACAGCGGAGCATCTCTCCCAAAAAGAAAAAATAGCGCCCGGTTTCTTCCAGCCCCCTATACACGAATCTGAACATACCCGTAGTGTAACAAAAAAAAGCGCCCTGCTCCAGTATCGGCAGGCTCCCTCCAGGGATTCCGGTTTCAACTATCTGAAGGGTGTCCGGAGACAACTCTGAACAGGAGAAGCCGGTTTTCGCGGTATAGTCCGCATGTATAATAAAAAATTGTGTTTAGACCGATATGGCCTGCCGGATTCCGCCCAGGGCCGCAAGAAGCCGCGCCTCAAGGCGGCTGTGGGTTTCCGTCCCGTAGGCCCGTTCTGCCCGGGTAAGGCTCACCCTTTCATCAAACACCACTCCCCGGAGGGGCTTCCCCAGGACGATGATACGCCGTCCCAGGTAAACCGCTTCCCGTGGATCATGAGTAACGGCGATGAGAAGGCGGCTTTCCGTTTCAAGGAGTGCGATGATCATGTCCATGAGTTCCCGTCTGAGGGGGATGTCCAGGGACTGAAAGGGCTCGTCCATGAAGATGGCTGGGGCGGGAAAGGCAAAGGCTCTGGCTATGGAAACCCGCTGCCGTTCGCCGCCGGAAAGCTCCTCCGGGAAGGAGCCGGCCTTGTCCCCTAGGGACACAAGGTCTAAAAAGCGCCGGGCCCGGTCTTCGGCCTTCCCCAGCCGCCGCTTAATGGGGAGGATCACATTGTCAAGCGCCGTCATCCAGGGGAGGAGCCGGGGTTCCTGAAACACAAAGGAAGCGGAAGGGGCCGCTTCTATGAGGGAAGACGAGGCGGCATTCTGCCCCGCGCCAGGCCCGGGCCGTAAAAGCCCCGCCAGCAGTCTGAGGAGCGTTGTCTTGCCGCACCCCGACGGCCCCAGGATGACTGCCGGAGACTCCTCCTCCTGTAGGTCCAGGGAAAAATTCTCGAACA
>JAIRLK010000042.1 GCA_031259515.1 Treponema sp.
TCCCTTATTGGCGCTGCTGCCGGAACCCTCATCCCCTTCAACATGGAGGGCATAGATTTTGCCCTAACCGCCCTCTTTATCGTCCTTATGATAGAACAGATACTCCGCGTCAGGAGGCCGGCCCCCTTTGCCATCTCCGCTCTTGCTGCGGTCCCGGCCTCCTTTGTGCTGCCCCCCCGGTTTTCCCTCCTTACGGCCCGGGTTTTCTCCCTGGCGCTGGTCCACCTGTCCGCCGGCCCTGAGCGGGACGGCCCCGGCAATCCCGAATCCGGGGACGCGGCGCGCTGATGCTTAGTGTACCCGAGGCGTTCCGTATGGCCCTGGTTATGGGTGCGGCGGTGCTTTTCTGCCGCGCCATCCCCTTCCTGTTTTTCCGGGATACGGGCTGCAATACGGGGAAGCCGCTTTCGGGCCGGACGCCGGGAAGCCGGTTCCGTTCCCTGGCGGAAAGAGCCGCCCCGCCGGTAACCATGACCATTCTGGCGGTAAACGCCATGAGCGGCCCCATACGGGAAAGCCCTCATGCGGCCTTTCCCGTTCTGGCGGCCTCCCTGTTTACGGCCCTGGTCCATTTGTGGAAGCGGAATTCCCTCCTGAGCATTTTTGGGGGAACGGCGGTTTATATGGTCTTGAGCAGGCTGGCGGGCCTGGCGGGCCTTTAAACCCCGGTCAACACTTTATGTAAGACAAGACGGGAAAACAAAAGAGGTCCGCAGATTGCGAACTAACGTTCGACGCAGATTACCCGGATTTTTTGTGCGAAAACTTCTCCAGAGACTGGGTATCGACTCCCACTGCCCTTGATGCGGGATCACCATCAACCCTGATGTGGGATCGACATCAACCTTGATGTGGGATCAACATCAGAGAAGGGTATGGGCTCACACTGCCCCGGCTGCGGGTTCTTCACCTTGACCGGGGGAGACTTCTCCCCTTTTCCATGCTATACTTCCCGCCGCCATGAATACTATGTTATCCGTTATCAGCGGGGAACTTCGCAATCAGGAGAGCCGGTTCGTGTTTCCCTCGGAAGCGGCCTCCTCGGAGTGGGCGCGGAAAATCTGCGGCCTTACGGGGATCCGGTCTGTCGCCATGAACCGCTTCCTGGCCTGGGACCGCTTTAAAGAGGGAATCATCCGCTCGGAAGTGCAGGATAAGGAGCCGGTTTCCGCGATACTACGGAAGCTGTTCGCCGAGAACCTGGTGAGAAGGAACGCGGAAGCCCTGCGGAGCGGAAAGGGCCGGGTGGAAGAGGCGGCGCTGCCCTTCCGCGCGCTTATTCCGCCTGACTTCGCGGAGGACGGCGCGGTGTTTGCCTCCCGGATAGCGGGGTTGCTCCCCTCCCTCAAGCTGCTCAGTCACCGGCTGGAGGCGGCCGGGGCCTCGTACACGGGGGACGATGAGGACCGGGACTTCATGGCGCTGGAAAAAGAATACGCCGCTTTTCTGGAAACCCGGCGGCTGTTTGAGCCTTCCTGGGAAAAGCCGCCTCTCAAAGACCGGGAACACCGGTACTTCATCTTTTTCCCCGAGGCAATCGAAGACTTTGCCGAATACGAGTCCCTGCTCAGGGACGAGCCGGCCATACAACTGATCCATCTGGAGAAGTCGGACCCGCCGCCGCTTGAGGTTTTCGCGTCCTCCCGGATGGAGATCCGTTCCCTCGTCCTGGAAATCAGGCGGCTTCACGAAAGGGAAGGCGTTCCCTACGAAGATATGGCGGTAAGCGTACCGGACCTTGACGCCATAGCGCCCTATCTGTTCAGGGAACTGTCCCTGTATAACATTCCCCCGCGCCGGAGATCGGGCAGGCCCCTGGGAGATTATGGAATAGGAAAACTGTTTTCCCTGGCAGGATCCTGCGTGTCGAACAGCTTTTCATTTACCGCCGTAAAAGCCCTGGTGTTAAACGAGCGGCTGCCCTGGAGCCAGCCGGCGCTCAACCGGGAGCTCATCAATTTCGGTATCCGGAACAACTGCGTTTCAGCCTACCGGGACAAGGGAAAACAGAAAGACATCTGGGAAGAAGCGTTTAAGACGGCTGGCCGGGAAGAGCGGCTCAGGCGGTATTACCAGAGCCTTAAAAGCGTCCTTTCCGCCCTGGTGGGCGCCCGCTCTTTTCGGGATATACGGAAATACTACTTCGCCTTTCGGGGAACGTGGGAAAAAGGGGCCGGGGCGTCCGGTTTTCTGAGCCGGGACGCCTGCGCGGATGAGGGGGACGCGATACTTGCCCGTTGTATCGAAGAACTTTCCGCCCTCGTTCAAATAGAAGAAACGTATCCGGACCTTACGCCCCCTTCGCCGTTTCAGTTTTTCCTTGGCGTGCTGCGGGAACGGCAATATGTTCCCATCCAGGAGAAAGCCGGGGTAAACATCTTTCCCTACCGGGTTGCGGCGGCGGCCCCGTTTACCTGCCATTTTGTGCTTAACGCCTCCCAGGATGCCGCCGCCGTTCTCTACCAGCCCCTCAAGTTCCTGCGCCAGGACAAGCGGAAACGCCTGGGACTGGCCGCCGAAGACGCCGATGTATCGGGTTGCTTCTTCCGCCTCTACCGCCTGGGTCCCTGGGAAGGTTTTACGCCCCGGTTGCGGGTCAGCGCGTCGGCTCAAACGTTTTCCGGCTGGGCCATTCCCCACAGCGTGTTCTTTGAATCCCTTTTCCCCGCGGGCGTTCCTGACCCTAAAGCTGCCGCCACGCCGTCTCCCCAGGATAGGGCGGAGGATTTTTTCCGGCAGGAACAGGTTTGGTGGGCTGCGGGGGGGAATTTTTCTTCCAAAGGCGTGGACGCCCCATTCCCGTCCCGGCTTTTTTCGGCGCAAACATCGGGGTTTGACGCCTGGTGGACCGTCCTGAATCTTAGGGAACAGGAACCCTACGCGTTGCTGAAGTATCCTTTCCCCCGGAACACGACGGCCGCCGCTCTTCTGGAAACCAGAATTTCCGCGAAACAGCGTATTCAGGCGGAACAGGAAGCCGGCGGGAGCCTGATACGGGCGTCGGC
>JAIRLK010000043.1 GCA_031259515.1 Treponema sp.
GGCTTGAGCCTTTCAACATACAGGAGTCTGAAAATGTCCATCCGCTCTACCAGGGTCATCCTTTGGTAACTCATCCTTCCTCCTAACGCATTATACTTTTTGCGTTAGGAATTGCCGAGGGCCTATTAAAATTTGTAATTAAACGTACATTAACATACAAAGATTTATATATTGGTGGATATTTAAAGCTTAACAGAGACAGGTTGCAAAAGGCAATAGAATTAGAGGAAAATAAAGAAATGACAAAAAATGAATATTCAGAGTATCAACTTGAATATTTATTGAAAATTATAGAATTATGCAATAACAAAGATGTCGAATTAATTCTGTTTAATAGCCCGACTTATAATTCTAAAAAATATGGTGATTTATCTTTATTGGCTGATTATTATAATACTTATTTTTCTAATATAACATATTTAGATTTTTCTTCCTTTGTGCTGCCAGATTATGGATATGGTGATATAGGTCATTTGAATTTTAAGGGAGCGGAAATATTCAGCCAATATTTAAAAAATAACTATGGAAGTCTTTTTGGGAAATAAAATAATAGTATTCCATTCCACCATCCGTGGCGGAATGGAAGTTTACAAATGGGACTTAAAAAACGACACATAACAGGGCTGTTTACGCTTCGGGGCTAAAGCCCCTCGGCCTGCATTCACCTAGCTCAATCGTTGCGCTCATTCGCACGGCTCACTGCGGCACATTTTGCCAGCCCTGGACTTTGCTACGCAAAGCCCAGGGCTGGCAAAACATCGTAAACAGTCGGGACGTTGACCGTGGACCGGTCGAGTATCCAGAGTCGAAAAATAGTAGGCAGCGGTGATTTCCTCATGTATTATGCGTCATTTTGATACGCTGTAAAATCAGCAATTGACCCACCGGGGAAAAAATGACACGCCTAGTTTGACCTCAGCGTTTCTTGGTACCCTCTGTACCGGTTCCTTTTTTGCCGAAAGATGTCAAAGACAGGGGATCAACAATCGTAATTCCTTATACTACAAAGGATTATGAAAATCAAACGTATTTTTTAAAAAAATTGACGCCATTGCAAAATATGGCACGGTATTTGCTTATATATAAATGAATAAGAAATCAGGCGGAGCCGGGGGAAACCCAAAGGTCCGCCGGATTCAACGCCGGAAACCGGCATAGTAGTTTCCGGCTGGCCGGAAAAACCGGCCTAAATCGCCGTTCCAACCGGGACGCCGGCGTTGCCGGGTGAGTTTGGAACGAACCTTTAACATACCCAGGAGGTATTGTATGAAAACTGTAGCCCTTCATCCCTTTACCATCGAGACGGCTCTTGACGACCTTGACCGGTACGTCGGCTCGGTCTTCGGGGAATCCCCCCTCTCCCCCGCATTCGGGAAAACCAGCCAGATACCGCCGGTCGATATTCTGGAAACCGGCGACGCCTATCTGATAGAAGCCGAGCTTCCGGGATACGATGAGAAAGGCATCCGGGTCCAGATGGATGGAAATACCCTGATCATCGAATCGAAAAAAGAAGAAGAACCCGCACGGGATGTATCCCCCAAGAAAGAGGGGAAGAAGGGAAACGAAGACCGGTACATCATCCGGGAGCGTCGGCGCGTTTCTTTCAGCCGTTCCTTCAGGTTGCCTGAGGACGCGGACACCGAGTCCGTCTCCGCCGGCTTCAAGAACGGCCTTTTGAACCTGGAAATTAAGAAGCGGGCGGGCTCTCAGAAACGGGTGATCCAAATCGGGTCCAGCCAGGAATAAGGTGGTACGCGCAATGAGCCGGCGGTTAAAGCCGCCGGTTCCTGGAAACACGCGCAGCGTCCGGAGGGGAGCCGCCGGGCGTTTTTTTATGCCTTCACACCGGCTTCCGGTCTTCTCCCGCTTCCTCCGCGAGTTTGACCAGAGCGGTTTCCAGATGGCGTTCCTTCACGTCTTCCACCTTGATCACCAGTCCTGAATCTTCCAGGTCCGCCTTGCTGCCGTCTTCGGGAATCTCCCCCAGGATGTTGAACACATAGCCGCCAAAGGTGTCGTAGTCGTCTACCGGCAGACTAACCCCCAGGGCTTTTTCCACCTTGTCCAGGGGGGCCGCGCCTTTGATGCGCCACCACCGGTTTTCCATCTTTTCAATGAGGAGCCGCGCCGAAGTTCCGGCGCGGTCGTCGTCCAGATCGCCTACAAGCTGCTCCAGGAGATCGTGGATAGTGATGATGCCGGCCATGCCGCCGTATTCGTCCAGGACCACCGCAAAATGGTTGCGGCTATGCCGCATGTTCTTAAAAAGCACATCGGTCTTGACCGATTCGGGGACAAAGTTGGCGGGTCTCACCGCCCTATCCATCACCGTACGGCGGCGGCGGTCGTTAAGGCGAAAGTAGTCTTTTGCGCTGAGGATGCCGATGATGTCGTCCGGGGTATCGCCGCAGACTGGGTAGTAACTGTACCTGCTGCCCCGCAGGGTAGTTTCCCATTCATCATCAGTTTCTTTTACTTTAAGCATGATAACGTTTAACCGGTGGGTCATCACCTCAGCGGCGGTCTTATTATCGAATTCAAAAATATTGTGAATGATTTCCTTTTCGCGCACATTAATAGTACCCTTTTCGCTGCCCGCGTCCACCATCATGCGTATCTCCTCTTCGGTTATTCCAGGGTCTTCCGCATTAGGATCTATTCTGAAAAGCCTGAGCAGACCATTGGTGGACTTGGTGAGGAACCATACCACCGGAGAGAAGATCCGGGAGATGACGAATATGATGCCGGCCATGAAAAAGGCCAGCGGCTCCGCTTTTTTCATGGCGATACGCTTGGGAACCAGCTCACCCAGTACCAGGGTGAAGAAAGACAGGATGATAGTGATGATCACGACCGAAGCGGCTTTGAGAGTGGCCGCCGAAATAGGGAGCCCCAGGGTAAGGAGCCGCCCCATGAGGCGCTCGGAAAAGTTATCCGCCGCAAAAGCGCTCCCCAGAAAGCCCGCCAGGGTGATTCCCACCTGAATAGTGGCCAGGAACCGGGCCGGCTGTTTGGTCAGGGAAAGGAGCTTCCTAGCCCGCTTGTTTCCGGTTGCGGCCAGGAGTTCCAGTTTGGCATCGTTAACGGAAATCAACGCGATTTCCGCGGAGGCGAAAAAAGCGTTGATCAAAATCAGTATTAGTTGAAGAAGTAATTGTTTTACCATGCGGTAAATTTACCATTCTCCATAACCGGCAATTACATCCCGGAAGAAATAAGCGCTGTCCTTGGGCGTCCGTTTCTGAGTTGTGTAATCAACATGGACTATCCCGAAGCGTTTTGAGTACCCGTAGGCCCATTCAAAGTTATCGATAAAGGACCAGACAAAATACCCCTTAAGGTTTACCCCTTCTTCGATCAGATCCGCGCACACCGCCAGATGTTTGCGGATATACCGGATACGCTCCGGGTCGTGAACCCGTCCGTCAGGACCCGCCTCGTCCCGCTGGGCGCAGCCGTTTTCGGTAATGTAGATAGGCAGCCCGCCGGATATGGCGTGTATCCACCGGAGCTGCCGCCTGAGCCCACCGGGAACAACGGGCCAGCCCATGTCGGTGGTCTCCTGCCAGAACGGTTTGTTTCCATACTTAAAGGGGGCGGTTTCGTCGGCGCCCACGGGGTTTTCAGCGTAGTAATTCACCCCGATAAAATCAATGGGCCGGGAAATGATTTCCATATCGCCGGGTTTTATGGGGAACTGAAGGTTTAACTCTTTAAGTACGATCTCCGGATACCCCTTGCCCAGGACCGGCAGCATAAAGACCTCGGTTTCAAAGGCCCGGGCGGTCAACGCGGCCTTGGCATCCGCCTCGCTGCGGGTAGCCGGACGGGGGGTGCTGGGATTCCAGGTGATCCCTATAGGCGCCTTGAGGCCCGTCTTGCGGTAGGCGTCAACGATAAGCCCGTGGGCCAGGTTCACATGGTGTACCGCCTTAACAGCCTGATCGAGGTCCTTGATCCCCGGAGCGTGGATGCCCCTGAGATACCCCAAATAGGCTATGCAGAGCGGCTCGTTGATGGTGATCCACTGATCCACCTCGTCCCCCAATTCGGCGAAACAAACCTGGGCGAATTCCGCGCAGGCTTCGGCGGTGGACCGCTCCGCCCAGCCTCCCGTGTTCTGGAGAACCTGGGGCAGATCCCAGTGGTAAATGGTGGCACAGGCTTTAAGGCCCTGAGCGTGAAGCTCCCTGATAAGGTTCTTGTAATACGCCACGCCATCGGGGTTCACCGCGCCGGTACCAGCGGGAATGATCCGGGGCCAAGCAATGGAAAACCGGTAACTTTTGAACCCTAGTTCCGCCATGAGGGCAATATCCTCTTTATACCGGTGATACTGATCGCAGGCAACTTCCCCGTTTTCGCCACGATGAACCGCTCCGGGAATGCGGGCAAAGGCATCCCAAATCGACTCTCCGCGCCCTCCCTCACGACCGGCGCCTTCTACCTGATAACTGGCGGTTGCGGTTCCCCAAAAAAAATCCTCCGGGAAATCTAACCTATGCATAATAACCTCCCCCAAAATAGCCATGAAGAATATCCGGACAAAAAATCCGAATGATATACCTGAGGCTGTTTCAAAACTTCATTTTTGAAACAGTCCCGCCGAGTAGTTTCTTCAAACTCCGCAATATATCGTTTTTTTCTGATGATAGTATGCTATTCCGCCTATCGTCAAGTTAATCAACCGGTCGTCTTCAGACATCAACCCGCTGTCTTGAGACTTCACCCGAAAATCTGGAGACAATACGGCATTTCGGGGTAAAAACACGCTATTTGAACTCCATAAGGAGGCATACCGTATGAGTCAAAGAACAGACTGGCTCCCGGCAAACCGGGAAACTATTTTGGCAATGGCACGGGACCGGCAACCCGCCGTAGCACTACTTTTCCACCCGGCAGCGTTCCAGTTCTTTAAGGCGCTGGGGATCCGCCTTTATGTGCAGGTTTTTTTCCTGGCTGGGGATGACAAGGCCCTTGGGACCGTTCTTAGCCCGGCGGAGGTATTTGACCGGGGTGTAGAACACGTCGCCTTCGCCGTTTCCCCGGCCTTTGGAGTAGAAGAGGGCCAGGTTCCCCGCGTCCAGGAGTATGTCCAGCGGCACGGTCTTTCCGGACCGTTGCTTGATGAACACGTAAGAACCGGGAAAGTCACGGGCGTGGAGCCAAAGGTCCTTGCCCTTGACGCAGCCCCGAAGGAGGGCGTCGTTTTCCGCAGCGTCCCTTCCCACGATGATGAGCCAATCCTTGCGGCGGAAGGACAAGCCAGGCCGTTTCCGGTCCGCCGCCGCCGGAGCCTTGCCTCCCTTATTCTTGAGGAGTTTGTGGAGGATAAGGGGATTGGTCTCCGCCAAAAGGCGCTCCAGGGTTTGCCCCAGCCGCGCCAGTTCCTGTTCTCCCCGGGCGATCTCTTCCCGGACGTCGGAGAGGCCGTGTTTTGCCTTCCGGTACTGTTCATAGTATCCCTCCGCCGAAGCTGCGGCGGTTTTTTTGGTCTCCAGTTTGATGCGCGCCGGTTCCCCGGTGTAGAAATTCTCCGCCTCAAGCCAGGCGTCTCCGGGTTTTATGGCGGCTATGTTGGCCATGATGATGTCCCCGTACTTCCTCAGCCTATCCGCCGCCGCATAGTCCGCCTCTTTTGCCCGCAGCCGCTCCAGGGACGCATCAAGACGCGCCATGCCGCCGCCAAAGCTCTTCCGGGCCTGCTCCCGCAAGGTTTCCAGGGACAAAGCGCCCCCGTGTTCGGCGTACCAGGCGTCTATCTTCTCGTTAAAGGTCCCTTCGCCGGGAAGTTCCCGTACCGTGTATTCCCGCCGTTCCCCGTCCGTATCCGCCGCCGCTTCCGGCTCGTACCGACCTCCTGAAATCTCACCCCGCCGAGGACTGCGGCGCATGGCATCCAGCACCACAGCGTCTTCGCCAGTAACAATTACATTGGCGGCGTTGGACCAGAGCCGGGCGTAGAGGCGGCAGCGGTTCCGCCCCTGGCGTATGATGAGCCTGACTATGCGGTTATCTCCCAACTGGACCGCCTCCTCAATATAGCCGTTGACGATACGGGACTTGCAGAATTCCGCGAAACGCAGGGGCCGGTCACCCTTTACCGCACCGTTCCAGGTTTCGTGGATGCGGCAGGCTCCAGGGGTCAGGGCTATCAGGAGGTAACGGGTCCCGCCTTTGCCGTAAAGCCTCATGCAAAGAACGTCATAGGCGCTTTGAAACACCTGCTGAATCTGGGAACCGGGTAAATCAAGTTCGGACAGGATGAGGTTGATTTCTTTCCAGTTTAGGGACATAACGCCTCCGCTTCCCGGCGCTCCCGCCGGGACGGATCAGTTTACCATTGGAAGGCGCTAAGATTCCATTGCCTAAAACCCATCGTAGAAGTTTTCCCGGCGGGTGTCTGAATGAGGGTATCGGCGGTGGTTCTTACGGCAGATTCAAAATAACGGCCAAAGCCGCGGGTAGGGCTTCGTTGACCGTTCCCGATAAGCCGAGAGAGGACCCGGAGGGAGACTAATTGGGGAAAATCCTGATTAAGGGAGAATCCGGCGGCCCACTGATTCAGGGCCGTGAAGTTAGATACAGAATTAACACTGATGAAAGCATAGCGGTTTGCATACCGGGACAGGGACTCAATTCTGAAAATTCCAGCGGCGATATACCGGGCGGCCCAGTCGGGAAGGGTTTTCCTCGAATTGCCCGCCGTATATTCGATAATCTGATAGGGCGCCTCGTCTACCGTGTGCACATGCGATGGAAGACATCGACCGGCAGCTTACCGTGATGGATTATCAGAGGGACCAGGAGGGAATATTAAGCTGATGGTAGACAGGTCAGCGCTAAACACGTTGAAGAAGGACGAGGAATGCCCTAGTATCCAGACATCATTTAAACTGCGGGTAAAGCCGTTTCAGCTTAATACGGGTAGCAGCAGTGGTAAATCGCCGGTTGATCTTACAGGCTTCCTGGTTACGCCTCCGATTCCACGCCGCCACCTCTTCCCTCATCTGCCCTATCGTGGGTATACGCGCCGACAGCCCGTGGTTGTTTATCACCTTCAGCTCTATCTCCGCCATATTAAGCCGGCTCCCATGTTTCGGCGTGTAATGTATCTCCAGTTTGTCCTTTATCCTCTTCGCTTCCTCTGGCGCAAAGGTTTCATACAGGGACGCAATACTATGGGTGTTCAGATTGTCCATAACCAGGAGGATCTTGTCCGCCAGGGGGAAATCCTCATCCACCAGCTTCTTAACCTGCTCCGCCTAGTCCTTCCTCCTCCGCTGTTCCCTTATCTCCGCCCTCCTCCATCCTTCCAAAGGAGCCGCAAACATGAAGATGTCGGAGGTTCCGTTCCGCACCTATTCAGTGTCATAACACGCCACTCTCCTCGGTTCCGCCGGAAGTGCTGTCCGCGTTTCCCCGATCAACTGCTTCGGACACTCGTCCATGCAGACCAGCGGGCGGTTTTCATCCCCTTCCCGAGTATATACGTCCAGCACATCCTCCATGCAGGCTACAAACTCAGCGTTTTGCTCCGGCGGGATACACCATTCCCGGTTTTGCCAGGGCTTAATTATTTTACGTAAACCCCCGGCTATGCCGGGGAGACTTGATAAGGCTATACCGTGCCGTGCGTGATCCGAACATCAAAAAGTAAATTGGTTATGAAGAATCCAATAAGTCGACGCCGAAGGCGTGTGAAAAACTAGAATTGTATTTGCCGGATTAATAAATAATGAAAAT
>JAIRLK010000086.1 GCA_031259515.1 Treponema sp.
CCGCCCTGCTTGTCGGCCTGGGCCTGGACGAATTCAGCATGACCGCCTCGTCTATACCCCAGGTTAAGCGGATCATCCGGGGAACCACCCTTGCGGATTGCCGGGACCTGGCGCAGCAGGCCCTGGACTGCGCGTCCTCTACCGAGGTTACGGCCCTGCTGGATTTCTGGATGGCTGAACGGTTTCCCGGCCTGTAGTGTAACAGGCTCTCAGAACTTGATGACCTCCGGCTGTTTGAAATTGCCGGAATCCTTTGACAGGCCGGACCCTTTCAGGCTATCCTTCCCTATGATTTCACCATCCCCCCAGTCTCCGGTATGCTTTAATGCGGCCCTGAAATACCGGAATCTCCCTGTGGTGGTCCTGACGGGCCGCCCTAATGTGGGCAAGTCCACCCTGTTTAACCGGCTCCTTCGCCGGAAGAAGGCCATCACCGACCCAACCCCCGGGGTAACACGGGACCCGGTAAGCGCCGACGCCTTCATCGCGGGGAAGCCGGTGCGGCTCATTGATACCGGCGGGTTCAAGCTGGACCGGGAGGATCCCCCCTCGTATGACGGCGACCCGTCAGGAGATACCCTGGACGATCTGGTGGTTGGCCGGACCGTGGAAACCATCAGGCGGGCGGACCTCATCGTCCTTATCCTTGAAGCCGGGGAGCTTACCGGCGAGGACGAGGCGTTTATTGATTTCTTACGGCCCTTCCAGGATCGCCTTCTGGCGGCGGTGAACAAGACCGAGGGAGGCCGTCGGGAAAACGAGTCCTGGAACATCCTTTCCTATGGTTTTGACGGGGTATACATGATCTCCGCTGAACATGGGGATAACATAGGGGAGTTGGAAGCGGCGATTGCGGAGCGTCTTGATTTTTCCCAGGTCGAAATTGATGACGCCGCGGCCCGTCCCATCCGTATCGCCCTGTTGGGGAAGCCTAATACCGGGAAGTCTACCTTGTCCAACCGGCTTACCGCGTCTGAGGGGTCTATCGTCAGTCCTGCGCCGGGGACCACCCGGGATGTGGTGGAAGGGACCTTTATGTACCGGAACCGGCAGTTCCGTATCCTCGACACCGCCGGGATCAGGCGGAAGTCCAAGGTAACCGAAAACATCGAATACTACTCGGTAAATCGGGCCGTCAAGTCCATTGACGAGGCGGAC
Source organism: Treponema sp. (assembly GCA_031259515.1). Lineage (GTDB taxonomy): Bacteria > Spirochaetota > Spirochaetia > Treponematales > Breznakiellaceae > JAIRLK01. The sequence continues at coordinate 1,159 of JAIRLK010000086.1, forward strand.
ATCGTGTTCCTCCTGATTGATGCCCAGGAGGGGCTTACCGATCAGGACAAGAAGATCGCCGCCCTGGCTCACGACCGGGGCCGGGGGGTCATCTTAACCCTCAATAAGTGGGATGCCATGCCCACGGTAAAGAACACGTTCCAAGCGGTTCGGGACCGTATCCGTTTCTTCTTCGGGCAGATGGAATTTGCCCCCATCGTTCCGATAAGCGCCGCCGACGGAAGCGGCGTAGAGGAACTTTTGAAGCTGGCCCTGCGGGTCTATTCCCAGCTTATCATCCATATAGATACAGGCCCCCTGAATCAGGCGCTGGAGAAGTGGCTTGAGGAATACCCGCCTCCGGTCGGGCCTCAGACCCGTTTCAAGGTGCGATACGCCGTCCAGGTTTCGGACAATCCGGTGAAATTCGTCATCTTTGTATCCCGGCCCCAGGCGGTAACCGAACCGTACATCGCCTATCTCCGCAACCGCATACGCCGGGACCTGGGTTTTTCCCTGATTCCTGTGGACATCGAAATACGCGGTTCATCCGGGCCGGGGAAACGGGCGCGTCCGCGGGAGCGAAACTAGATGGATGAGCCTTCACCGGTTCCGGTTTCCCCTAAGAAACCCGGCCCGGCGTTTCCCTCTCTGGTTCCGGCACGGCTTCCTGTGGAGAGCCGCCGCCTTCTTGACACGTTTCCCCAGCTTGTCGATAGGGTCTTCCCCCTGCCCGGGCGGTTTCGCGCCGGCCTGGGCCGTGATGTGGCGGAACTTTCCCTGCTCCTCACCTCTGACCGGGGAGACCTCCCTCAAGGGTATTTGGGCCGGCCGGCCCTGCTTTCCGCTTATCTCAGGTACTTCCTCCCCTGGAATCTCTACCGTCTGGCCCGCCTTCTCCCGGCTTTACCCCTTGCGCTGACCGACGGAGATGCCGTTACGGACCTGGGTTCGGGTCCCCTTACCCTGCCCCTGGCCCTGTGGATAGCCCGGCCTGAGTACCGGTCCCTGGGGCTGGAGTTCCGCTGTCTTGACCGGACCGATGGGGCCCTTAAAGCGGGGAAGCGGCTTTTCGCCGCCCTTGCCGGGCCTGAATCTTCCTGGAAAATCAGGACCATTCACGCATCCCTGAACGCCCCAGTAAAGGGCCAGCCCGCCGCCCTGGTAACCGCCGTCAATGTCTACAACGAAGTCTTTGGGGGCATACCTCACGCGGACAGCCGCGCCCTGGTACAGACGGCCCAACGGGAGGCCCGCCGTCTGGCGGCGCTTTCTTCTCCCGGCGGCGCCATCGTGGTTGTCGAACCCGGCGTTCCCCGTTCCGGGGAGTTCATCGCATGTCTTAGGGCGGCCCTCATGGAACAGGGCCGTCCGCCCCGGTCGCCCTGTACCCACACGGGTCCCTGTCCCTTCCCCGGCGGAAAGGCGACTGCGGGGGAAGGGCGGACCGGCGGGGAAAAGCGGAAATGGTGCCACTTCGCCTTTGATACGGCGGATGCTCCCCAGGCGCTCCTGGCGCTTTCCGCCGCCGCGGGACTCCCTAAGGAGCGGGCGGCGCTGAGTTTCCTTCTTGCCGGCGGGTCGGGGCGGCCTGATTTGGCGGACAAACCGCCGGCGCTGTCCGGGGCGGAGATGGCGATACGGATACTGTCGGACCCTTTCCCCTTGCCGGCGGACGGGAAGCCCGGCAGGTACGGACGGTACGGCTGTTCGGAAAAGGGAGCGGTCCTGGCAGCCGGGGAAAAACAGACGGTGTACGGGATGAATCCGGGGACCTTGCTGCGGATGCCCGTACCCGCGCCGGACAAAGAGCGGCGGGATCCCAAAACCACGGCCCTGGTGGTAGAGCCGCAGTAAGGCATATAGTAGGATACATGAAGGAGCGCGGAAGGCATGGCGAAAAAAATTAATGTGGGTATTTTATTCGGGGGAAAATCGGCGGAACACGAGGTGTCCCTGCAATCGGCCAAAAACGTGTTCGATGCCATAAACCGGGAGAAGTACACCCCCATCCTTATCGGGATAGACAAAACCGGACGGTGGCTTCTGAATACGGAGTCGAAATTCCTCCTGGATTCAGGGGATCCCCGGAAGATTAGACTGGACCAGGCGGGCGAACCAGTGGCCCTGGTTCCCGAATGTAACGGCGCGCTTTCCTTGTTCCCGGAGCAGGGGGATAGCTGCAAACTCGACGTGGTCTTCCCCATACTTCACGGGCCGTTTGGGGAGGACGGCACGGTGCAGGGCCTTCTGAAACTGGCGGATATTCCCTTTGTGGGCGCGGGTGTGCTGGGTTCCGCCGCGGGCATGGACAAGGACGTGATGAAGCGGCTCCTGAGAGACGCGGGCCTTCCTCTAGGCGCCTTTATCTCCCTCCGGTCCCACGAGACGATCCCGGATTTTGCCCAGGTTACCGCGAAGCTCGGACTTCCCTTCTTTGTCAAGCCCGCCAACATGGGGTCTTCCGTGGGCGTGAGCAAGGTCCACAACGAAGGCGAATACCGGGCCGCGGTGTGGAACGCCTTTGTCTATGACCGGAAGATCATCCTGGAGGAATTTATCAAAGGCCGGGAGATAGAATGCGCCGTCCTGGGGAACGAGGATCCCCGGGCATCGTTTCCTGGGGAGGTGATCTCTTCCCATGAGTTTTACTCATACGAAGCGAAGTACCTTGATGAAAACGGAGCGGCCCTCCAGATACCCGCCCTGCTGCCGCCGGAAACGGTCCGGGAAATTCAGGACCTGGCGATCAAGACCTTCAAGGTTCTTGAGTGCCAAGGCCTGGGCAGGGTGGATTTTTTCCTGCGGGAAGATGGTCCGGGAACCGTCCTGGTCAACGAGCTCAACACTATGCCGGGGTTTACCCGGATCAGCATGTACCCCAAATTGTGGGGGGCCAGCGGGATTTCATACGCCGATTTGATTGATTCCCTGATAACTCTTGCCATTAAACGGTACAAACAAGAAAAGTTGCTTAAAACAAGTTTATGATGGGAGGCTTGGGGGGCTTTGCGCCCTGCCGTTTTAGAGGCAAAGCCCCCCAAACTCCTGGTTAGGGACGCAAACCGGGCAGATCCCAGTTTGGGGGTAGCTTGACGGGCATACCCTTGGAATCCACCGACGCCCAGGTAACCTTTGCCTCCACGATGACGTCGTCTCCCCGGCGTATTTCCTGGGCGATAACCCCGCTCACCGCCCCTTTCTTGAGGGGCCGGGAATAGATGGTCAGTACATCATCGGCAACGGCGGGTTTTTTGTAATCAATTTCGACCCTGGCCACATATACGCCGTAACCCGCCCGGATAAACTCGGGATAGTCAAACCCTATGCTTCTAAGGTATTCGTACCGGGCGTACTCCAGATAATTAAGGTAATTCGCGTTATTTACATGCCCGTAACTATCACATTCGTAGGTACGGACCATGAGGGAACATTCACTATCCATGGATACTACTGTATAATACAAAAAAACTAATTTCAATAAAAAATCCCTGCCGTACGGCGGGGTATTAAACCCTGTTTATTAAAATAATACCAGGAACTGGCTGAATCGGAGGTTTACCATGTTTAAGCACTGCCCATCCTGTGCATCCGTTACGATACGGTTTGAAGGGAACAGAAAATTCGTTTGTCCCGAGTGCGGCTTCACCTATTATCACAACATCGCCGCCGCTACGGCCTGCATCGTATGTACCGGTCCCGCCGACACCGCCGTCCCCGGCGGCATTGTTCCCGGTGAGGAAGTCATCATCTTCCTGGTTCGGGGCAGGGAGCCGGCCAAGGGCAAGCTGGATTTGCCCGGCGGCTTTGTTGACCAGGGCGAAGGCGTCCTGGAGGGACTGCGCCGGGAATGCCGGGAAGAACTGGGCTGGGAACCTCCGCAAGGCGGCCTCTCGTTCTTAGCGTCATTCCCCAACGTCTACCCCTACAAGAACATCACCTACAATACCTGCGACCTCTTCTTCACGGTTCATACGCCTGGACTTACGGCGGAAGATTTTCATTTGGAGGCAAGCGAGCTTGAAGGGATACGGTTTATAAAGCCTGGGGATATCAAGGATGAGGATATCGCGTTCGAGTCCGTACGCCGGGCTGTTAAGGCGTATCGCCAGGCATATCGCCAAAAACAGGGGCGGCGTATATGAGTCAACTACTCCCGGCAAAGCCGGGGGCTTGAATTCATGAAGACGGTCAAAGCAGGCTCCTAACCTTTTACCGCCCCTGCGGAAAGTCCATTAATGACCTTTTCCTGGGCCAACATATAGAATATAAGAACCGGAAGGGAAGCAATGAGAATAGTCGCGAAAATCGCCGGGATATTCACCGCTTCAATCCCGTAAAAATCTTTAATCCCCAGGGGAATAGTCCGTTTATTACTCGTATTGATCAGAGTAAGAGCATAGATAAACTCATTCCAGTAGGTAAGAAAATTGAGGATAGTTACGGTAGAAATGGCGGGGGTCGAAATGGGGAGCATGATGCTCCAATAGATTCTGAAGGACGAAGCGCCGTCGATAAACGCGGATTCCTGGATACTGTTAGGCGTTTCCTTAAAGAAAGTGGTCATAATATAAATGGCAACCGGCAGACCTATGCTGATATAGGGGATTACCAGACCCAGGAGGCGGTCCGTGAGGCGCAATGCTTTGGTAAGCTGATAGATGGGAATCAGGGTGGTATGTACGGGAATCATCATCCCGATAATGAACAGAAGAAATATCAAAGGCGAAAGGCGGAACTTCAACTTGGCAAAGGCGTAACTCGCCAGTGACGCTATAAAAGTTGTCAGGGTAACCGAGACAGCGGACACAAACACGCTGTTGAGGATATAAATATTGAAATTGGAAAAGAGCGTCTTCTGGAAATTACCAAGATACAACTTTTTGGGGAGCCCCCAGAAATTACCGGTCATATAATCGGGCATAGATTTAAAGGACATGAGCAGCGTCAACACAAAGGGAAAGCCGAAAAGAACAACAAAAAAAATCGCTAAAAGATAAAACCCTGTCTTTTCAATAAGACTGCGTTTGGCGACTATCATGATTGACCTTCTTCCCTTGAACGGGTCATAAACCGGAAAATCGCGATTACCACAAAAGAAACGATAACCATACAGGAAGCCACGGTACTGGCATAGCCCATACGGTCTTCGTTAAAGGCTTTTTTATACATAAAGGTAGCCATAAGTTCTGAATATCCGTTAGGACCGCCGAGGGTCATGATCCAAATCAGATCAAAATATTTAAGTGAACCCACGATGGAAAGAACCGCCGAAGTCTTTAAGGTCGGCGAAAGAAGCGGCACGGTCATTGACCAGAACCGCTGCCACCGGGATGCCCCGTCGATGGTTGCCGCTTCATAGAGTTCTTCCGGAATCCCGGTCATCCCCGCCCTGAGGAGTATCATATACTGGGGAGTATACTGCCAGCAAATCACAAAAAGAACCGCGAACATAACCACTTCCTCCGATCCTAGCCAGGACAGAGGAACATGAGGGCTGATAAGTTTAAGTACCCAGTCAAAAAGGCCGGTGAAAGGGGCGAATACCAGAATCCATATAGTACCGGTTGCCACGGTGGAAAGGAGCATAGGCATAAAATAAACGGTTCTGAGGGCTTTAACCCCCCGGTACCCTGTATTGAGGATCAGAGCCAGGATCATGCCGAAACCTAATTGAAAAACTATGGAAACGATCACCAAAAGAATATTATTTTGCAGGGCATGCCAGAATCCTGAATCCCCCATAAGCCTGACGTAGTTTCCAAAGCCGACAAACTCGGACAAAACAGCCGGTCCGATACCGGACCAGTTGAAGGCGCTGTAATAAAAGGTTCTGATAATACCCGCCATGGTATAGGTAAAATACACCGCTAAAGCGGGAAGCAGAAAAAGGAAAACCGTAAGACCGTGTTTATACCACTGTTTCCGTTTTTGACTTATTGCCATACCACCGATCCTCCGTTTTCATCAAGATTATGTTACAACCTAAAGACCGCAAAATACCCTCCGCCCCCTCTCTTCAGCGGAAAAATGTCCGGCGGAAGCATATCCTCCGCCGGTTCCACAGATATATTTATTGAGCGGCGTCAAAGGCCTTCTGCATGGCTTCGGCAGCCTGCTGGGAGGTCATGGTTTTACCAAAAAGAGCCTGGGTTGTATCTTTATGAACCTCGGCCAGTTCGGGAGAAAGCGTCTGGTCAATGTAATTCTGCATATAGGTCGCGCCGGCCAGTTGATCCATAGCTTCCCTCACATGGACATCGGTGATCTGGAGGCCGGGTTTACCCGCGAGGATTCCATTGTTCATGATAGCTTGCTGCTCTTCCTGATCGGTGGCCAGGAACAGGGCCAGTTTTTTCGCTAAGTCAAGGTTCTTGCTTTTTGCCGATACAGAGAAGGCATTTTCGCCAGCCAGTATGTCGGTGGCCTTACCTTTACCCCCCTCAACCGCCGGGAAAAGGGCAACGCCGAGTTTATTGTCATAGAAATCCCGGTTCTCGGTCCTGACCGTACCCAGGAGACCGCCGGTTTGTACGATCATTGCACACTGTTCCTGATACATAAGCATTCGGGACTGCCCGGTATCCCAGTCCAAGCCATTGGCTCCGGTGGGGAACCAGCCGTTATTTACCATCTCTGCCAGCATATCCCCCGCCTTGATAAAAGCCGGATCGGTAAATTTTACTTCTTTATTTTGGGCTCGCTGGAAGATGTCTCCCCCGCCTATACGCATAGCAAGATAAACAAAATACTGCGCCCCGGGCCATTTAGTTTTATTGGCGCAGGCAAAGGGCGTGATCCCGTTGGCTATCAAGGTCTGGCAAACCCCTTCAAGCTCCGTCCATGTGGCCGGGGGCTTGAGGCTGTATTTGTCAAAAATAGCCTTGTTGTAATAAAGGATAGTAGTTCCCGCCGTATACGGAACCCCGTAGATTTTTCCATCAAAATTATTGAAGTTCACCGACGCGGGATTGAGCTGACTCATCGCCGCAGTTGCCTCGGCGGTAATATCCGCCACATAACCGGCGTCTACAAAGGATTTAAGCCAACCGCCGCCCCAGGAATGAAACACATCGGGAAAATCATCGCCGCTGACGGTTTTTAGCTTGGTCTTGTAGGGATCATTAGCATAGGTGGAAATGACCACCTTTACCCCGGGATTAGCCGCTTCAAAACGCCGGCAGGCCGCTTCAATGGGAACGCCCCGGCTTTCATCAGCGTAAATGTGCCACAGGTTAAGAACAGCCGTTCCACCTCCTGACTGTTGGGCCTGGGTTCCACCGGCAAAAACTATACCGGCGGACAGAACCAAGAGAAGAATGACTACTCCCCCTTTCCGTGTTAATCGCATACATTACCTCCTCACAAGAACCTAAAAGATATAACCGGAACATCAACGGAACCGGTTTTTTTAATCGGATTATATCCGTATTAAAGATACGTTTGCTGTCCCGATCTTTGATAGCCGCCTCGCAGGGGAGGCCAGCTTCCGTATACGTAACGCATTAATATATTTTAAGGTGATTGTCAAGTCTCCGGGGGCAATCTCATAAAAGCCCGTTATCGTCTCGTTCCATCCGCGCCGTCAAAGTCTAAGGACCCAGGCCGGGCCGCCGCCCGGTTACCATTTCCTGGGTTCAAACCCCTCGGGCGGCGGGATAAGATGAACGGACTCGCCGGTCAGTTCAAGTACGAAAAAGCCGGATTCGTAGGCGTAATTCTTTATATCTGGATTAACCGCCCCGCCGGCCATAGCCCCTACCAGTTGTTTGTCCGGCGTTATATACGGAATCGGATATTGCCGGATAAGCCGCATCCGTTTC